>CADCVT010000417.1 GCA_902806215.1 uncultured Solirubrobacteraceae bacterium
ACGGCAACATCCAGGCGCTCAAGAGCATCTCGCTCGAGGTGCAGGAGGGCGAGTGCGTGACGCTGATCGGCTCCAACGGGGCCGGGAAGACCACGACGCTGCGCTCGATCTCCGGGCTGACGCCCGCGCGCACCGGCGAGATCCGGTTCCGCGGCCGCGACATCTCGCGCATGGCGCCGCAGGACATCGTCCAGCTCGGGATCTCGCAGTCGCCGGAGGGACGCAAGTGCTTCCAGCGGATGTCCGTGCGGGAGAACCTGGACATGGGCGCCTACCTGCGCCGTGACAAGGAGATCAACGCCGACCTCGACAACGTCTTCACGCTGTTCCCGCGTCTCAAGGAGCGCGAGAAGCAGAAGGCGGGCACGATGTCCGGCGGCGAGCAGCAGATGCTCGCGATCGGCCGCGCGATGATGGCTCGGCCGAGCCTCCTGCTGCTCGACGAGCCGTCGATGGGGATCTCGCCGATCCTCACCGAGCGGATCTACGAGACGATCGCCGAGATCAACAAGCAGGGGACGACGATCCTCCTGGTCGAGCAGAACGCGAACTTCGCGCTCGGCGTGTCGCACCGCGGCTACGTGCTCGAGACCGGCAAGGTCGTGCTGTCCAACGAATCGTCGAAGCTGCGTGAGGACCCTGAGGTCCAGCGCGCGTACCTGGGGACGTAGGCCATGGATCTCGTCGTCGCCGCACTGGGCATCAACGCCCTCTGGTTCCTGTTCATCTGGATGGCCTCGGCCATCATCGCGTCGTACCTGTCGGGCCGGAAGGGCTACGGCGATCGCGTCGGACTCGCGTCGGGCCTGCTCCTCGCGCCGCTCGGCATCATCATCTGGCTCATCGTGCCGCCCAAGCCAGAGTCCGACTGGAAGGCGATCGGCCCGTTCGGCCGCCAGAAGGTCACCGCGGGCGACGTCGCGCCTGCCGCGCACCAGCAGAGCGGCGGGGCAGGCGTCTCGAAGTAGCTCGTTACGCCTTCCCGAGCGTGTCGGCCAGTGCGCCGTCGAGCTCGGGATGGCGGAACCCGTAGCCGAGATCCTGGAGCCGTCGCGGGACGGCGTTGACGCCGGTCGTCACGATCGTGCTCATCTCGCCGAAGAGCAGCTTGATCGCGGGCTTCGGCACCGGCGCCACCGCGGGGCGGTGGAGCGTCTTGCCGAGCACCTTGGAGAACTCCTTGTTGGTGACCGGGCGCGGGGCGGAGACGTTGATCGGGCCGCTCCAGTCCTCGCCGCCGTCGATCGCGGCCAGGTAGATCGCGATGACGTCCGCGCGGTGGATCCACGGCAGGTACTGCTTCCCGCCGGCCACCGGTCCGCCGACGCCCGCCTTGAACGGCGGGAGCATCTGCTTGAGCGCGCCGCCCTCCTTGTCGAGCACGATCCCCGTGCGCAGGCGGACGACGCGGATGCCGAGGTCGGCCGCCTTCGCGGCCTCCGCCTCCCACGCCACGACGACCTGCGAGAGGAAGTCGTCGCCGGGCTGGGCCGACTCGTCGACGGGCTCGTCGCCGCGCGGGCCGTAGTAGCCGGTGGCGGACGCCGAGACGAGCGTCGCGGGGCGCGGGTCGGCCTGGCGCAGGCCTTCGACGAGGTTGCGCGTGCCGATCTCGCGCGACTCGCGGATGCGCTGCTTGACCACCTTGCTCCAGCGCTGGCCGACGTCCTCGCCGGCGAGGTGCACGACGGCGTCGCGGCCGCTGAGCGCGGCGGCCGGCGCGGGGCCGGCCGTGGGATCCCACGCGACCGCCTCGACGCGCGCGCCGAGGGTCTCGCGAGCGCGCTCGGGGTTGCGGGAGAGCACGGTGACCTCGTCGCCGCGCTTCAGCAGTGCCTCGACGAGCCCCGCGCCGATCCGGCCGGTCGCTCCTGTGATCGTGATCCGCATCGCCTTGCCTACGCAGGAGAGCATGACGAGGGATGACCGGGTGTGCGTCCGCGCATATCCGACCTCGGAGGTCGCCTTAGCGGACCGGTGCGTTAGGGTGCCCTAACTCGATGCCCCGCACGCTCGTGTTCATCGTCCTGCCGCTGCTCCTCGCGTTCGCCGCGAGCGCGCCGCTGTTCGTCCGCGACGCCGAGTCGCGCCCTGATCCGCTGCTCGTGTCCGGGCAGCAGCGCTACGACGCGTACGTGCGCACCGAGCGCGAGTCGATGCGGGCGATGGTGACCGCCGGCGACCGCGACGGCGCGCGGATCCACCGCGAGCGGCTGCGTCCGGCGAGCGTCGCCGCCGGCCTCTCCTCGGACACGCCGCGGCCGCTGCAGGTCACGCGCGCCGCCGCGCGCGTCCTCTCGCTCGACGGCCGCCGCACCGGCCCGGTCGACCTGCTCGACGTCGAGTCGCACACGGCGGGCAGCGGCGTCGCGTTCGACGCGATCCGCGACGCGCTCTGGGCGCGCGACAAGGGCCTCGTCGGCTCGATCGACGAGCGCCTCGCCGGGTTGCGCACCGAGCTCGACCGGCACCGGCGGGGAGCCGGCTTCGTCTTGGCTTCGTCGTTGCGCGTTGCCGATCGTCGACGGCTGGCTGCCGCTTTGGACGCTCTGGCTTGGCGGCTCGAGCTGGCTGCCGAGAAGCTCTCGGCCTCGGGCTCGTAAACAGCAGCGGGCCAGGGAGTCGATCCGGCTCCCGTGGCGCTCCGCCCGGCGCGCGCAGAACGTCACATCGCTCTGGCCTCAGCCCGCGGCTGTGACGTTCAGCACCATAGTGGTGCTCAACGTCACGGTTACCGATGAAGCGCGACGCGCTGTGACGTTGTGTGCGGCCCCTTGGGACGACGTCCTGACCCGCCTGCTTTAAGGATTCCGGACTGCGACCACCGTCACCGTGCCGGGAGCGACCTCGGTCAACCCGGCATCGGCGACCCGGCCGACGCACAGCGACGAAGCCGACAGCGCGGCGAAGTCCGGCAGCGACGGCGCGACGACCACGGCCGGGCACCCCGCGTCCGCCCAGGCCGGGAGAGCGTCGGCGGCGAGCACGGCCGCGTGGCCGATCTGCGCGAGCGTCTTGCCCGACGACATCGGAGCCTCCGGATTGAGCGCGTACGTCACGCTGCCAGTCGGAGCAACCGCGGACGAGGGCGCCGGCTCGAGGTCGGTCGCCATCGCCTGGAGCTTCTCGAGTACCGGGCCGCGCTCGGAGCGCCGCCGTGGTGGGATCGCGAGGACGCCCTCGCCGGCGCACGCGTGCGGCTCCTCGAGGACCTGCTCCCACTGCGCCTGCGTCCGGGCGCGCAGGCAGATCTTGCCCGGGCGCGGCCGCCACGCCTCGACCGCCGGGTCGTCGGCGAAGCGGCGCAGGCAGCCGACCGTCGCCGCGCCCGCGAGTGGCCCAGCCTCGGCCAGCGACGACACCGCGCCCTTGCGGACGACGAGGTAGAGCCGAAGAGGGTCGTCTAGTCCCGTGATGACCGCAGGCGCTCGGCGTCGACCGCCGCGAAGCCGATCGTGTCGCCGGCCTCGGTCGCAGCGCCGGTGTCGCGGGCGACGCTCGCGACGGCCTCGGCGACGGCAGGCGCGACGTCGCGGTTGAAGACGGACGGGACGATGTAGTCCTCGCGGACGTCGCTGTCGGGGATGATCGCCGCGATCGCCGCCGCGGCCGCGAGCTTCATCTCCTCGGTGATCTTGGGCGCGCGCACGTCGAGGGCGCCGCGGAAGATCCCCGGGAACGCGAGGACGTTGTTGATCTGGTTCGGGTAGTCGCTGCGCCCCGTGGCCATGATCCGCACGTACGGCGCCGCCTCCTCGGGCGTCACCTCGGGGTTCGGGTTGGCCATCGCGAACACCATCGCGTCGCGGTTCATGCGCGCGAGCGCCTCGGGCGGCATGACCCGCGCGCCGCTCAGCCCGATGAAGAGGTCGGTCCCGTCGATGACGTCGCCCGGCCCGCCGGTGCGCTTGTCCGGGTTGGAGTTCTCCGCGTACCAGCGCTTGATCGGCGGCATCGACCCGTCGAGGTAGTCGGCGCGCTCGGTGTGGACCGCGCCGCGCGAGTCGCAGCCGATGACGTCGCGGACCCCGGCCTCGCGGAGGATCTTCGTCACCGCGACGCCCGCCGCGCCGAGCCCGACCACGAGGACGTGGAGGTCCTCGAGGAGCCGCACGTGTGCGCCGGCGAGGGCGTCCTCGCGATCCCACCACGGCGGCGCTCCGAGCGCGGCCCGGTACTCGAGAA
>CADCVT010000418.1 GCA_902806215.1 uncultured Solirubrobacteraceae bacterium
CGCATCCCGCACCCCTTGCGTGCTCAACCTCGCTGCTCGCCTTCGGGCGTCCGCCGTCGCCGCGGCCGGCCTGGTCGCCGTCTCCTGCGGAGGAACGGGCTCGTCCGACGTCGCGCCGGCCAAGACGCTCGACCCGGTGCGCGTCGGCGAAGCGATCAGCGTCGGGCCGACACCATCCGCGATCGCCGTGGGCGGCGGCGCCGGCCGGGTCGTCGACGGCGCGGCGGGCACGCTGACGCGCGTCGACGCCCGCACGCGGAAGGCCGGGCGGCGGATCGCGGTCCGCGGCGGCCCGTTCGCCGTGGCCGTCGGCGAGGGTGCGGCGTGGGTCGCGGCGGGGGACGGGACGATCTCGAGCTTCGACCTGCGGACGGGGCGCCCGAGCGGCCGCCCGGCGCGGGTGGCGGGTGCGAACGGACTGGCCGCCGGGGCTGGCGGGATCTGGGTCACGAGCCGGATCGCCGGCACGGTCACGCGCGTCGACCCGCGGTCGCGACGCGCCGGCCGCGCGATCCGCGTGGGCCGGGGCCCGGCGGACGTCGCGGTCGGCGCGGGAGCCGTGTGGGTGCTCAACGCCGACGACGGGTCCGTGAGCCGAGTCGATCCGCGCACGAGCCGCGCGAACCCGCCGGTGAGCACGGGCGCACCGATGGCAAGGGCGCTCGCGGTCGGCGAGGGCGGCGTCTGGGTCGCACGCGCGGGCGGCGAGTTCGCCGACCGTCTCGAGGTCGTGCGCATCGACCCGGAGAAGCGCGAGGTCGAGGGCGACCCGATCGCGGTCCGAGGGGCCATCCCGTTCGACCTGGCGGCGGCCGGCGGCAGCGTCTGGGCGACCGACGCGGGCGATCTGCGCCGGTCCGGGGCCGCGCGCGCCGGTGGCGTCACACGCATCGATCCCGGGCGCCGGCGGGCCGCGGGGCCCCCGCTTCAGACCGGCAAGCAGCCGTCGGCCGTCGCCGTTGGCGAAGGTGCGGTCTGGGTCGCGAACGCCGCGGACGGGACGATCGTGCCCGTCACCGCGGAGGATCCGGTGCGATAGCGGCGCATCTTCTCGGCGAAACGGGGGCAAGACCGGCCGTCGATGGCTGCTGACCCTCAGCTCTCGCCGCCCGTCGCCCTCCCGAGCGTGCGACCGCGCGTCGACTCGGAGGTGGCTCCGCTGCGCCGCGTCCTCGTGCACCGGCCCGGCCGCGAGCTCGAGCAGCTCACGCCGCACAACAAGGACGCGCTGCTGTTCGACGAGGTGGTCTGGCCCGAGCGCGCGCGTGAGGAGCACGACGCCTTCGTGGCCGCGCTCGCCGGCGGCGGCGCCGAGGTCGTGCTCGTCGAGGACCTGCTCGCCGACGTGCTCGACGACGACGAGGTGCGCGCCGACGTGCTCGACGAGTCGATCGCGATCGCGCGGCT
Source organism: uncultured Solirubrobacteraceae bacterium (assembly GCA_902806215.1). GTDB lineage: Bacteria > Actinomycetota > Thermoleophilia > Solirubrobacterales > Solirubrobacteraceae > CADCVT01. The sequence continues at coordinate 1,408 of CADCVT010000418.1, forward strand.
GGGACCAAGAGCCGGCGCGATCCTGCGGGCGTGGCTCGGGCCGATGCCCAGCGCAGAGCTCGTCGACCGGCTCATCGGCGGCGTCCGTCCCGACGACCTGCCCGATGCTGACGGCGTGCGGCTCGCCCGTGCGGCCGAGGAGCCCTCGTTCCTGCTGCCGCCGCTGCCGAACCACCTCTTCACGCGCGACGGGACGATGTGGATCGGGCGCCACCTCGTGATCGGCTCCGCGCAGCGCTCGGCGCGCCGGCGCGAGGCCGTCCACCTGCGCGCGATCCACCTGAACCACCCGATGTTCGCGGCGGCGGCCGGGATCCTGCTCGACGGCGGTCCGGCAGACCCGCCGCTCGAGGGCGGCGACCTGCTCGTCGTCGGCGACGGCGGCGTCGTCGTGGGCATGGGGGAGCGCACGACGCCGCTGGCCATCGAGCTGCTCGCCGACCGGCTCTTCACCGCCGGCGCGGCGCGCGAGGTCATCGCGGTGGAGATCCCGCCCGTCCGCGCGACGATGCACCTCGACACGCTGATGTCGTTCGTCCAGGCGGACACCGTGTGCGCGAACACGACGGTGATCGACAGCCTGAAGGCCCACCGCCTGCGGCCCGGGGGCGACGGCGAGCTGCGGGTGGACAGCGCGCCGCTGCTCGATGCCCTCGCGGGCGCGCTCGGCCTGGCGTCGCTGCGGGTCGTCGACAGCGGCGGGGGTGAGGCCGCCCACCAGCGCGAGCAATGGGACAGCGGGAGCAACCTCCTCGCGCTCGCGCCGGGCACCGTCGTGGCGTACGAGCGCAACGTCCGCACGAGCGAGCTGCTGGACGACGCGGGTGTCGAGGTCATCGCGGTGCCCGGTGCCGAGCTCGGCCGCGGCCGCGGCGGCCCGCGCTGCATGTCCTGCCCGATCGAGCGCGCGACGTAGCGGCGCGTCGCCGCTCGTCAGGCGGCGCGTGACGCGGGGCGCACCGGTACGGTCGCTCCATGTTCCAGAGGGGTCTCGTCCTGCTTGCCGCCGTCCTCGCGTCCAGCGCCGCCGCCGCGCCGTCGACGGCCGCCGCGGCGGACCGCTACGCGTTCGCCGGCGGGTGCTACTCGGCCACCGACGCGTCGGGCGCGAAGGTCGCCGAGCAGGTGCGCATGAAGGCCACCGCGCTCGGCCGCTACCTGCTGCTGCGCACCGATCAGACCGTGCTGGCCGCCGGCGACGACGGGAAGCTCGCGCCGGCCGCCAAGCCGAGCCCCGCCGCCGACTTCGCGGTCGAGGAGGAGGGCCCGAACGCGTTCCGGCTCGTCCCGCAGTCGACCGGCAAGTCGGTCGCGACCGTCACGTTCGTCCCCGCGCAGGGCTGCGCCGAGTTCCCCGAGGCGGACCTCATGGCGTCGGGCACGCCGTCGAAGGGCGCGACGTCGTTCGGCCGTGTCGGCGGGATCGTCGAGGGCCACATGCACTGGATGGCCTACAGCTACTTCGGCGGGAAGTTCCGCTGCGGGCAGCCCTGGCACAAGTACGGGATCGAGGCCGCGCTGCCCGACTGCGCCGACCGGGAGGGCCCGCAGGGGACCGCCGCGCCGCTGCAGAACACGCTCAACTACGGCAACCCCGCGCAGGTCCACAGCACCGAGAACTACCCCGGCTTCCCGAACCAGTCCAAGGACAACCTCAACTACGAGGGCATGTACTACCGCTGGGTCGAGCGCGTCTGGAAGGCGGGCATGCGCCTGATGGTCATGGGCGTCAACGAGAACCGCGTCCTGTGCGAGCTCCAGGCCAACCGGGTCGAGAGCTGCAACGAGATGGACACGATGCGCCGCAGCTTCCGCGCGATCCGCGAGCTCGAGGACTACGTCGACGCGCAGGCCGGCGGACCCGGCAAGGGGTTCTTCCAGGTCGTCACCGATCCGTTCGAGGCGCGCGAGGTCATCAACTCCGGCCGGGTCGCGGTCGTGCTCGAGATCGAGACGTCCGAGCCGTTCGACTGCCGCGGCTGGGAGCAGGTCACCTGCGACAAGGCGCAGATCGATCGCCAGCTGAACGAGATGCACGAGCTGGGCGTCCGGTCGTCGCTGTTGCTCAACAAGTTCGACAACCCGCTGACCGGCGTGCGCTTCGACTCGGGCGTGGCGAGCTACCTCATCAACGCGGGCAACCGGCAGAGCTCCGGGTCGTTCTGGAGCGCGCGGACGTGCAAGGACGGCGAGCTCACCGACAACGACATCGACATCGGCGAGCCGACGATCAGCGCCGCGGGCGACCAGCTCCTCAAGGGCCTCGGGTTCACCGGCGGGACGTTCCCGACCTATCCGCCCAAGCCGCACTGCAACACGCGCGGGCTCACCGAGCTCGGGCGCCACACGGTCCGGCGGATGATGCAGCTCGGCTGGATCGTCAACCCCGACCACATGAGCCAGGCCGCGGTCGACGACACGCTCACGCTGCTCGAGGCCGAGAACTACTCCGGCGTGATCTCGCCGCACGGCTGGGTCGACCCGGGGAACTGGCCCCGGCTGTGGAAGCTCGGCGGCATGGCCTTCCCGGGCCACTCGGGCACCGACGAGTACGTCGCCGACTACGAGAAGTACCGCCCGAAGGAGACGCCGTTCGAGTTCGGCTGGGGCTACGGCGCCGACCTCGGCGGCCTCTCGCACCAGCCCGACAAGTCGGCCAAGGGCGCGATCAGCTACCCGTTCAAGAGCTACGACGGCAAGGTGTCGTTCGACCGTCAGAAGACCGGCACGCGCACCTTCGACTTCGCGAAGGAGGGCGTCGCGCACTACGGCCTCTACGCCGACTGGCTCGAGGACCTGCGCCGCGTCGGCGGCGAGCAGCTCGAGGACGACATGTGGGCGGGCGCCGAGGCGTACCTGCAGATGTGGGAGCGCGCGAGCGGCATCGAGTCGCGGCGCTGCTTCTTCCGGCAGGACGGTCTGAAGCGCCGCGGCCGGGGCGACATCCGGCTCGGTGAGGACTGGCGCGCCGTGCTCAAGCGCGCGGGCCAGCCGCAGCAGCGCGACCGCGCCTGGAGCTGGTGCGTGAAGGGCAAGGACAACCTGCGCACCGCCGACGTCGCGGTCCTGCGCGAGGCCGGCGTGGTCGAGCTCGTCGGGTCGACCGCGAACGGGCGCAACGCGCTCGGCGTCGGGATCGGCTCGTCCGCGCGCCGCGTCCGGCGCGCGCGCTCGGCCGGCGGCGGCATCCTCGTCCGCCGCGCGGGCAACCGCGCGTTCGTCTACGCGACGAGCAAGGGCCGCGTCCGCGCGGTCGCGGTCACGACGTCGAAGCTCGCCCGCAACCGCTCCGCGCTGCGCACCGCGATGCGGCGCGTCCTCGCGGCGAGGGCCGACAACCAGCCGGGCAAGTTCGTGCCCGCGCCGGCCCAGGCCAAGCAGGCGATGCTCGGCAAGACCCTCGCGGGAACCGGCGACCGCAAGGTCGACGAGAAGCTCGCGATGTACTGCGCGCTGAACCTGTGACGGCGCGCTAGCGCGTCAGGAGCCGGTCGAGCGTGACGTCGGGGTTGTCCCGCGCGAAGCGCTCCAGCCACCACTCGTCGACGAAGACCGCGAGCGGCGTCCCGTCGCGGCGGTAGAGGACGTCGCCGGCGCCGCTGCGGCGGATCGCCGCCTCGCCCTCGGCGTCGGTGCGCCGCGCGACGGTCCAGCGGGCCGGGTCGACCCCGACGGTGACGCCGAACTCGCGCTCGAGCCGGTCGACCGCGACCTCGAACTGCAGCGGCCCGACGCCGGCGAGCACGGGGTTCGGGTCGGCGACCGGGTCGCGCCGCAGGACGTGGACGACGCCCTCCTCGGCGAGCTGCTCGATCCCGCGGTGAAACTGCTTGTGCCGCGACGTGTCGCGGTTGCGCACGGTGACGAAGTGCTCGGGCGCGAGCGTCGGGATCTCGGGGAACTCGACGGCATCGCCCACGTAGAGCGTGTCGCCGACGCGCAGGTCGGCGGCGTTGACGACGCCGACGACGTCGCCGGGGTACGCCGTGTCGAGCACGGCGCGCTCGTCGCCGAAGACCTCGTGCGCGTACGCGAGCGCGAAGGGCTTGCCGGTCCGGGCGTTCGTCGCGCGCATCCCGCGCTCGAAGACGCCCGAGCAGACCCGCATGAACGCGACGCGGTCGCGGTGGCGCGGGTCCATGTTCGCCTGGACCTTGAACACGAGCGACGAGAACGGCGCGTCGAGCGCGCGGGCGCCGTCGCCGCCCGCGACCGGCTGCGGGCGCGGCGACGGGGCGAGCGTCTCGAGCGCCTCGAGCAGCAGCCCGACGCCGAAGTTCGACACGGCCGAGCCGAAGAAGACCGGCGTCGTGCGGCCCGACGCGAAGCCCTCGGCGTCGAAGTCGGCACCGGCGTGGTCGGGCAGCTCGAGCTCCTCCTGTGCGACGTCCCAGGCGTCGCCCTCGCGCTCGTGCGCGGCGGCCGCGTCGAGCAGCTCCTCCGACGCCTCGGTCGCGCCGCCGGCGGTGCGGGTGAAGCGGTGGAAGACGCCGGTGTTGCGGTCGACGACGCCGCGGAAGTCGCCCGGGATACCGACCGGCCACGTGCTCGCGACCGGGGTGATCTGCAGGACGGTCTCGATGTGGTCGAGCATCTCGAGCGGCTCGAGGCCCGGGCGGTCGTACTTGTTGACGAACGTCAGCAGCGGGATCCCGCGCGCACGCGCGACCTCGAAGAGCCGCAGCGTCTGCGGCTCGACGCCCTTGGCCGCGTCGAGCAGCATCACGGCGGCGTCGGCGGCCGCCAGCACGCGCAGCGTGTCCTCGGAGAAGTCGCGGTGGCCCGGCGTGTCGAGCAGGTTGAAGACGACCTCGCGGTGCTCGAAGCGCAGCACCGTCGAGCTGACCGAGATGCCGCGCTTGCGCTCGATCTCCATGAAGTCCGAGGTCGACGCCTTGCGATTGCGCTTGGCGTGCACGGCACCGGCCTCGGCGATCTGCCCGCCGTACAGCAGCAGCTTCTCGGTGAGGGTGGTCTTGCCCGCGTCCGGGTGCGAGATGATCGCGAACGTGCGGCGCCGGGCCGCCTCTTCTGCGATCGAGCCCGCGCCCGCCGTGACTGGTGATGCCTGGGCCATCACCACCCAACGTAGTGCCCGAGGTCAGGAGCGGTTCGCGCCGGAGTCCGTGACACGGTCGCGCGGCGGGCCCCCGTGCCAGTCGAAGCACAGCGCGGTGGCGTCGTCCTCGAGCTTCCCGCCGCTCGCGCTGACAGCGGCGCCGATGAGGCGCTGGATCGCCTCGCGGGGATGCTCACCCTGGCTCGACGCGAGCATCGCCCTTACGTCGACCCCGGCGGCGGCCCGCTCGATCACGCCGTCGGTGAAGAACATCAGCCGGTCGCCGGGCTCCAGCGGCAGCGGCAAGGTGTGGAACTCGGTCCCGGGGATCGCGCCGAACGGCGGGTCGGCCGCGAGTGGCAGCTCCTCGACGACGTCGTCGCGCAGGCGCAACGGCGGCGGGTGGCCGGCGTTGACGATCTCGGCCGTGCAGGTCGTCAGGTCGACGCGGACGAGCTGCCCCGTGACGTACTGCGAGTTGCCCGCGTGCTCGGCCAGCGCGGTGTCGGCGAGGCTTGCCTGCTCGGACAGGCCCGCGCCGCGCCGGCGCCCGTTGCGCACGCTGCCGACCAGCAGCGTCGCCAGCAGCGCGGCGTTGACGGTGTGGCCCATCGCGTCGGTCATCGAGAACCACAGCGCGTCGCGGTCGAGCGCGAAGTCGAACGTGTCACCGCCCACTTCACCGGCCGGCTCGAGCCACGCGGCCAGCGTGAACTGCCCCCCCTCGCACGTGTAGGCGCCGGGGAGGAGGCGGTGCTGGATCTCCGCCGCGAGCGAGAGCGGCACGGTCCGCTGGCCCCACTCGAAGAGATCGGTGTAGCGACGGTTGGCGATGACGATGTACGCCAGCGCGTGCGCGGCCGCGGAGACGTCGGCCATGGTCTGCTCGTCAGCGGCGCCGGGAACGCGGAGCTCGAGGACGCCGACCGCCTCGCCCCGGCTCGTGACCGGCGCGAGCAGCCACGTGCCCCCGTCCTCGTCGATGCGCTGGAGCTCCTGCTCGGAGAGCGCTCGTCCGTGGACGCTGTCGTGGAGCGGCACCCGGTCACCGGTCTCCTTGCCGAGCCGCCGCGTCGCGCTGTCCTCGCCCGCGTGGCCGAGCCGGATCAGGGCGTCCCCGCTGAAGTCCGCGATGAGGAAGCTCACCTGCTCGGCGCCGACCGTCCGGGCGAGCACCTCGCCGACGACCTCGGCGGCGGCGACCGGTGGAGCCGCCTCGACGGCAGCGAGCAGAGCGCCGAGATCCACGCGCGACGCAGGCAGCCCGCGCGGATCGTTGTTCGGGCTCACGGACCGAGGGTACGCAAAGCAGCGACCCATCCGCAGCACCGAAAGAAAGCGCCACCCATGAAGGCAGTCGCCTGGCACGGCATCCACGACGTCCGCGTCGACGAGGTCGCCGACCCCACGATCGAGCGCGACACCGACGCGATCATCCGTGTCACGTCGACCGCCATCTGCGGGTCGGACCTGCACCTCTACGAGGTGCTCGGCGCCTACCTGGACAGCGGCGACGTGCTCGGCCACGAGCCGATGGGCATCGTCGAGGAGGTGGGCTCGGCGGTCACGAACATCGCCCCGGGCGATCGCGTGGTCATCCCGTTCAACATCTCGTGCGGCCAGTGCTACATGTGCGACAAGGACCTCCAGTCGCAGTGCGAGACCACGCAGGTGCGCGAGTACGGCACCGGCGCGGCCTTCCTCGGCTACACGAAGCTCTACGGCCAGGTGCCCGGCGGCCAGTCCGAGTTCCTGCGCGTGCCGATGGCGCACTACGGCCCGCAGAAGGTCCCGCACGGCCCGCCGGACGACCGCTTCCTCTTCCTCTCCGACGTGCTGCCGACCGCCTGGCAGGCGGTGGAGTACGCGAACATCCCGGACGGCGGGACCGTCGCGGTCCTCGGCCTCGGCCCCATCGGCGAGATGTCCGCCCGCGTCGCGCAGCACCGCGGCGCCGGCAAGGTCATCGGGATCGACCTCGTCAAGGACCGCCTCGACCGCGCCGCCTCGCACGGCGTCA
>CADCVT010000419.1 GCA_902806215.1 uncultured Solirubrobacteraceae bacterium
AATCGCGTTGGGAACGCCGTACCCGCCACGGCGCGACGAGCCCTTCGTCGCGGCGAACACGGTCGTCAGCACGCGGCCGTCGCCGCCGACCACCGGGCCGCCCGAGTTGCCCGAGCGCACGACGCCGCGCAGCGCGGTCAGCGACCGCTCGAGCGGCCCGTTGCCGTAGGCGTCCTGCGCGCGGACCTCGATCGTGACGGTGTCGCCGTCGCCGAAGCCGAGCGGCTCGAAGCCCGACACGCAGGAGGTGAACGTGGCGCCCACCTTCGGCGTCACCTTGCACTCGAACGTCGCGGCCTTGTTCGCTGTGAACGAGACGGGGGCCTTGCCGCCCTTGAAGAACGGCGGGGGCCCGGCGGTGATCGTCGTCTCCGGCGCCTCGGTCTCGACCTCGAACGTCTTCGACGGCGATGCGGTAGGTCTGGCCGGCGACGGCCGGGAACGTCACGGTCCCGAGCGGGCCAGTCCGGGTCGTTGGGCGCGGTGGAGTAGTACGCGACCTCGGTGGCCTTGATGCCGACGAGGCTCGAGCCCTTGTAGACGGCGACGACCGGGTTGTCGGAGAAGAGGCTGTCGCTCCAGCCGCAGTCGAGGCTGATGCGCGTGCCGCCGGGCAGGGTGGGCGTCCACGTGTACCAGACCGAGTGCGCGGTGTTGACGCCGCGGTGCTGGGTCTCGAGGTTCTCCTTCGTCGCGAAGAGCGCGTGCACGTCGCGCGTGGCGGACGTCACGCCGCCGAGCGGGTCGGGCTCGAGGAAGTCGTTGTTGAACGGGGCGTCAGGCGTGCTGTCGAAGGAGACCGAGACCTTGAACGCGCCGAAGTGCGCGGCCGTGCGGCGTCGACCTTGATGTCCCACGTCTGGCCCTGGCGCACGTAGAAGCTGACGGTCGCGTCGCCGTCGGCGTTCGCGTTGCCGTCCGCCCGCCAGATCGACCCGTCGTTGGCGGGGTGGGCGCTGATCACCGGGTCGAAGCCGAGCGAGTCCGCGCTCATGACGACCTTGCCGTCCTGCGGCGAGGTCCAGCGGTACCAGACCGAGTGGGTCCCGCTTCCCGGCTTGTCGCCCTCCCAGTCGGAGAGATAGGAGCCGTCGGCGGCGAGCGTCGCGAACGTCGTGTTGCCGTTGTGGGTGCCGCCGACGCCGTTGAGGACGACCGGCGTGGAGCGCTTGTCGCTGACAGGAGCGTTGGCGCTCGCCATCGCTGCCGGGAGGCAGACGAGGAGCCGCGAGGGTGGCGAGGAGAAGGCGCAGTGAGGACATGGCGCCACCTTGTCCGCCGGGGCGCAAGGAGTCATGAGCGACCGACCCCTGTCTTTGCGTGCCCCACCCCTAGACCTTCCCTGGGGGTCTGCGTCGGCGGCGCATGGTCGTCCGTTTTTCGTCCCTCGTTCGCTCAGGGAGCAACTACCGTCCGCCGGACCTGCGAGCCACGGCCCGCGGGGCACCCGGAGAACCACCGTTGGGAGGACCTGTGAGGGCCCATCGCCTCACCGCGCGCTCAGTCGCGCTGCTCGTCGTTGCCGCGATCTCGCTGTGCGCCGCGGCGCCCGCCAGCGCGCAGGAGCGCATCGTCGGCGGCACCGCGGTGCCGGACGGCAAGTACTCGTTCATGACGTCGCTGCGCAGCGCGTCGGGCTCGCACTTCTGCGGCGGCTCGCTGATCTCCTCGCGCTACGTGCTGACCGCCTCGCACTGCGTGTCGGGCAAGTCGCCGAGCCAGGTCAACGTCGTCGTCGGGCGCACCACGCTCTCGGGCACGAGTGGTCAGGCGCGCTCGGTCGCCCGCATCGTCATGCATCCGAACTACGGCAGCCCCGTGGGCTACGCGCACGACGCCGCGCTCCTCGAGCTCAGCTCCGACGTCGTCGGCATCGCGCCGATCCGCGTCGCCGACGCGGCCGACGACGTGCACGAGACGCCGGGCAACTCGCTCACCACCGCGGGGTGGGGAACGACGCGCTCCGGCGGCTTCTGCTGCCCGGACCGGATGAACGAGGTCCAGGTCCCGGCCGTCAGCGACGCGAGCTGCACGACGTCCTACGGCTCGTCGATGCACGCGCCGAGCATGCTCTGCGCCGGCGAGCGCAGCAAGGACTCCTGCCAGGGCGACAGCGGCGGGCCGCTGTTCGAGACGACGTCGACCGGCTACGTCCAGCTCGGCACCGTCAGCTGGGGCCGCGGCTGCGGCTCGCGCGGCTACCCCGGCGTGTACGGCGAGCTCAACTACAGCGTGATCCGCAACTGGATCACCACGAACGCGGGCGTCTAGTCACTAGCCCTCGTCGGAGGCGTCCCGGCGGGTCTCCCCTACACCCGCCCGGACGGCCTCCAGCTGCGCGGCGAAGGCCACGCCGAGGAACAGCGCGACCGACGTCAGGAACGTCCACAGCAGGACGCCGATCGTGCCCGCCAGCGGCCCGTAGGTCGCGCCGAAGCCCTCCGTCGCCTCGACGTAGGCCTTCAGCAGCGCAATGAACACGAGCCAGAGCACCACGGAGACCCCGGCGCCGACGGCCAGCCATGACGCCTCGGGCTGGCGCCGGCGCGGCGAGACCTCGAGCAGCAGCGCGACCGACATCACCACGAGGACGAGTCCGATCGGCCAGCGCAGGACGTCCCACACGGTCTCCATCGTCGAGCCCCAGCCGACCGTGCCCTTCAGCGCCTCGCCGGCGACGAGGGCGAAGAGCGCGAGGACGAACAGGGCGCCCGCGCTCATCATCAGGAGGAACGCGACGCCGTACTTGCGCACGAACGGGCGGTCGCGCTCGACGCCGTAGATGCGGTTGGCGCCGCGCTCGATCTGGGCCATCGCCGTCGTCCCCGCTAGGAGCGCCGCGAACAGGCAGCCGCCCAGCGCGAGTTCGCCCGAGCGGCGCGATCCCTGCTGCAGCGCCTCGGTGAGCAGGTCGCCGACGGCGCCGGGCGCGACCTCCCGGATCGTCTCCTCGATCACCTTCGCGACCGTGTCCTGGTCGAGCGTCGAGGCGAACCCGACGATCGCGATCAGCGCCGGCAGGATCGTCAGCGTCCCCTGGAACGCGAGCGCGCGCGAGTGGCTGAACCCATCGGCGGCACGGAACCGGTCGACGGCGTCGAGCACGAGCCGCCGGCGCCCGACCGAACGCAGGGTCTCGAGCGCCTCGTCGCCCTCGAGCTCCTCTTCCCTGGTGACCGGGACGGCCGACGCGGTGGTCATGCCGCCATCTTCCCCTTCCTGGACCGTCGAGGACCCCGTGCCCAGCGACGCGCCGCTCTCGGCCTTCGGTGCTAGCCGACCTTCTTGACGCGTCGCCCGTCGGGCGACGCCGTGAAGTGCGTCCCGTCACGCAGGAACACCTGCCACTTCAGGCCCGCGGCGTCCAGGAGCACGGCGTAGTTGAACGCGCTGGCCGGCTTGCCCACGCGCTTCGTCGCGGTCCGGACGAACCGGCGCGGCGCCGACGGGTCGACCTTCGACCACGGAAACCCGTTGCCGGCCGCCGTGGTCCTGACCGGCGAGAACGTCCGCGGTTCGCCGTCCCAGCGTGCCTGCGCCGCCGTGAGCGTGCCGCGCCCGCGCGTCTGGAGGTCGACCCGCTCGGCCTCGATGCGCACGTAGTTCAGCTGCCCGCCGAGCTTGCTCCGGAGCTCCTTGAGGGCGGGGGCGAGGTTGCCGCGCAGGAGCATCGACCCTCTCCCGAGCCCGCGCGGCGCGACCAGGTTCGGGAGTCTGCCGTCCTCGCGGTCCGGGAGCCGCGGGTCGCGCGTGTCCTCGACCGTCTCCTCCACGCTGTCGAACGCGTCTTCGACCGACCCGGCCAGCGGGACCACGACGGCCGCGACGATCACGAGCACCGCGCCGAGGAACAGGAGCTTCGGCAGCCAGCTGAACAGGCGCGACGGCCGGTGCGGCCGGGACGCGGCCCGGCGCCGCTCGGGCTTCGCGAGGACCGGCTCGCCGAACGCGTCACCGGCCGACCGCGTGGCCGCAGCATCCCGGGTCGAGCCCGCCAACGCGGTCGCCGCGGTCTCGCCACGCACGATGGAGGCCGACTCCGCCCTCGTCTCGACCTCCGCGGGCGCGGCGCCCGCGTCGGACCAGCCCATCGCCGCGAGCGGGTCCTCGTCCTTGCCGCGTCCGAAGGGGTCAGGCTCCGCCATGACGGCGGAGCCTGTCATCCCCGCGGCTTCGCGTCTACGGCACGACCGGCAGCGGCGCCGGAACCGGCACGATCTGCCCGTTCGCCGGCGTCCCGACCGACGTCACGCGCTGGCCGGCCATGATCCCGAGGCCCTTGTCCATGAGGGCCGAGACGTAGAGGTGGGTGTTGATGCCCGCGGCCTCCATGGTCGCGCCGATCGTGTCGCCGCCCAGCGTGTTCGAGCCCGAGCCCGAGTCGCCGGGCGAGATCGCGCCGAAGAACATGAAGTGCTTCGCGCCCCAGTGGAGCGCCGTGGCCGAGCGGGGGCTCCCCACCGGGAAGCCGACACCGGTCCCGTGCCCGTAGTGCACGAGCTGCTGGGCGAGCAGCGGGTCGGGGTTCGTCTGCACCTGCGGCGCGAGCAGGTTGCCGTTGCGGAACGAGTACCCCGCCACTGCGCCGGTCTTCGTGAACACCCCGCGCGGACCGCCCCAGGCGGCCATCGTCGGCGTGACGAGGCTCTGGTACGCGGCGTTGACCGAGATGAGCGCCCAGTCGTTGCCGATGCCGCCGTCGCCGGTCGAGCGCTTGTACGCGCCGAAGTCGAGCAGCACGGGCTCGGCGCGGTTGCCCAGCGCGGCGACGACGGTCGCCCGGTCGCCGACGTTGCCGCAGTGGCCGGCGGTGCTGATCGAGTAGCTGCCCGGCGAGCCGTAGACGTGCGCCATCGTGCACCAGCCGATGCTCTCCGGCGTGATCGACAGCAGGAGCGCGCCCGGGCGGATCCCGAACCAGCCCGCGCCGGCGTAGGTGGCGAGCGTGGGTCCGGCGACGGCGCGGCGGCTGCCGTCGCGGCCGACGAGGGTCGGCCGGCGGAAGCGCTGCCTCACGAGGACCTCGCGCGGCGGCAGGCCCATCAGCTTGAGGTGGCGGTCGCTGAGCTCCATCTTCATGGGCGCCCAGGTGCCCTCCGGGTGCTTCGCGCGGATCTGCGCGATGAAGTCCGTCTTGAGCTCGCGCAACGCGCTCGCCGACAGCGTGTAGGGCTTCAGCTTGACGGTCTTCTGCTTCGCCGCATGGGCCTCCGTGGCCCCTCCGGACGACACGAATGCCGCGGTCGCCGTGACGGCGAGGCCAAGTGCGCGTAGTTTCATCGAAACGATTCCCCCCAGATCGCGTTCTTGAGACGTACGAGGCAGCGTTACCCGAAGGCGGGCAGCATGAGACGTGCACTGACGGCAGGCAGCACCATCTTGGTCCTTCTCACCGCTCCGGCGGGTGATGCGGTCGCGAAGAAGCGCCCATCGCTGACGCGCTTCAGCTCGTGCACGAGCCTGCTGAGCTACGCGCGCACCCATGCTCCGAAGGTGGTGCGCAGCCGTGTCGTCGGCATGCCGGAGATGGTGCAGTCCGAGGCCGGGGCGACGTCTGAGTCGGCGCCCGCACCGGCCGCTGCGCCGCAGCAGCGCGACTCCGCGGCCGGGACCGGCGGCCCGTCGTTCTCGCAGACCAACGTGCAGGAGGCCGGCGTCGACGAGCCCGACATCGTCAAGACCGACGGCCGCACCGCCTTCACCGCGAAGGGCCGGACCCTGCACGCGATCCGCGTCGGCGGTGAGGCGCCGCCGGAGGTCCTCGGCAAGCTCGAGGTCCCGCCCGGCAGCGACCAGCTCCTGTTCCTCGCCGGCGACAAGCTGCTGATGATCAGCACCGGCAGCGTCTATCAGGGCCCGATGCCCAGCGACGTCGGCGTCGCGCGGCCCGCGAGCTCGCCGGTGATGCCGCCGTACGCGTACGACACGACCGCGCTGACGCTGATCGACGTCGGCAACCCCGCCGCGATGCGGGTCACGCGCACGCTCACGATCGAGGGTCGCTACGTCGACGCGCGCATGACGGGCAGCTCCGTGCGCCTCGTGATCGACGCGGTCCCGCGCGCGCTCGCCGAGCCGACGCCCGAGGCCGTCGCCAAGGCCCGCACCGCCCGCTGGCTCCCACGCGGCGTGCTCCGGCGCGGCCGCCAGGGCAAGCGCACGTTCATGCGGCTCGCAGACTGCGGCGACGTCCGCCGCCCGCCCGAGTTCTCCGGCCTCGACGCGCTGACCGTGCTGACGATCGACGTCGCCCGCGGGCTGTCGCCCATCGACAGCGACGCCGTGCTCACGAGCGCCGACACCGTCTACTCCTCGCAGAAGAGCATGTACCTCGCGACCCAGCGGTGGAACGGGGGGCAGACCACGCAGCTGCACAAGCTCGATGTGTCGAAGCCCGACGAGACGAGCTACCGCGGCAGCGGCGAGGTCGAGGGTGGCCTGCTCAACCAGTTCTCCCTGTCCGAGCACGACGACGTGCTGCGCGCGGCCACGACGGCGGAGGACCGCGAGGAGAGCGAGAGCTTCGTCACGACGCTCGCCGAGCGCGAGGGGCGGCTCGTGCGGGTCGGCAAGGTCGGCGGCCTCGGCCGCGACGAGCGCATCTACTCCGTGCGCTTCATGGGCGAGCGCGGCTACGTCGTCACGTTCCGTCATACCGACCCGCTCTACACGCTCGACCTCTCCAACCCCGCGGCCCCGCGCGTGACCGGCGAGCTGAAGATCCTCGGCTACTCCGCCTACCTGCACCCGGTCGGCGAGGACCTGCTGCTCGGCATCGGCCAGGACGCCACGGAGGAGGGCCGGAGGCTCGGCACCCAGGTCTCGCTGTTCGACGTCGCCGACCCCGCGAACCCGGTCAGGCTGCACGCGCGCCGTCTCGGTGAGCGCTTCTCCTCGTCGGAGGTCGAGTACGACCACAAGGCTTTCCTGTGGTGGGGCGCGACCGACCTGGCGATGCTGCCGGTCATGGCCGAGCGGTTCGCCGGAGCCGTGGGCGTGCGGGTCACGCGCCGCGGGATCGAGGAGGTCGGCCGGGTCACGCACAACGCCGAGGGCCAGACGCCCGTGCGCCGCAGCCTCGTCGTGGGCGACCGGCTGTTCACGCTGTCGTACGCCGGGCTGAAGGCGAGCCGCCTGAGCGACCTGAGCGACCTGTCGTTCGTATCGCTCGGGGAGTGAACGCCATTCAGCGCAAGTTCTCCAAAGGGGCGGCGTTCAAGCGGTCATGCCCACCCTGCGTAGAACCCTTCTCGCGTGCGCGGTCGCCTGCACCGCGCTGACCGCATCCGCCGCTCCCTCCCACGCGATCGTCGGCGGAACCAACGCCTCGGCCGGCGAGTATCCCGCCGTCGCCCAGATCTCGTTCGGCTTCATCTTCTCGTGCACGGGCACGCTCATCTCGCCGGACACGGTGCTCACCGCGGGCCACTGCTCGTCGATCACGAGCCCGACGACGATCGCCTCGCCGGCCTCGTACCCGGCCGCGACGATCAACGTCCGCATCGGCCATCACCAGGACAACACCGGCGGCGAGGTCGTCCCGGTCTCCCGCGTGATCATGCAGCCGAGCTACATCGGCGCGACGAGCTCGCACGACATCTCGCTGCTCAAGCTCAGCCGCCCGGCGACCAAGGCCCCGGTCAAGGTCAGCGGCCCGGCCGAGACCAGCCTCTTCACGCCCGGCACGATGGAGACCATCGTCGGTTGGGGCGTCACCGAGGAGAACGGCTCCGGCCCGGACTTCCTCCAGGAGGCCCAGGTGCCGATCGTCGACGAGAACACGTGTGACGCGCAGAACGCCAACATCGGCGGCATCGACCCCGACACCAACATCTGCGCCGGCTACGCGCAGGGCGGCGTCGACACCTGCCAGGGCGACTCCGGCGGCCCGATGTTCGGCAAGACGGCCGGTGGCGTCCTTCGCGTCGTCGGCGCGACGAGCTACGGCGACGGCTGCGCCCGCAAGAACAAGCCAGGGGTCTACGCCGCCGTCGGCAAGCCCGAGCTGCGCGAGTGGATCCGCTCGCACGACGCCGACGGCGTCGCGCCGTAGCCCATAGCCTGGCGCCATGCGCGCCACCGTCATGTACGGGGCCGGGGACGTCCGTGTCGAGGACGTCCCCGATCCCTCGCTCCGCGAGCCCACCGACGTCCTGCTGCGGATCACGCGTGCGTGCATCTGCGGCAGTGACCTCTGGCCCTACAAGTCGATGGAGCCGGTCGGAGAGACCGGCGACGGCGCGCGCATGGGCCACGAGTTCATCGGCGTCGTGGAGGATGTCGGCGCGGATGTCGGCACGCTCGCCAAGGGCGACGTGGTCGTCGCGCCGTTCGTCTTCTCCGACGGCACCTGCGACTTCTGCGACGAGGGCCTGCACACGTCGTGCCGCCACGGCGGCTTCTGGGGCGCCGGCGACGTCGACGGCGGCCAGGGCGAGGCGGTCCGCGTCCCGCACGCCGACGGCACGCTGGTCAAGCTGCCGGTCGCCGAGGACGACGCGCTCATGGCGTCGCTGCTCACGCTGTCCGACGTCTACGCGACCGGCCACCATGCGGCCGTCAACGCCGGCGTCGCGCCCGGCAAGACCGTCGCCGTCGTCGGCGACGGCGCGGTCGGGTTGTGCGGCGTGCTCGCCGCCAAACGCCTCGGCGCCGAGCAGATCATCATCCTCGGCCGCCACGAGGACCGCACGTCGCTCGCTCGTGAGTTCGGCGCCACCGACGTCGTCGCCGAGCGCGGCAAGGAGGCGACCGCGAAGGTGCGCGAGCTCACCGGCGGCGACGGCTGCCACTCGGTGCTCGAGTGCGTCGGGATGGAGGACGCGATCGTGACCGCGATCAAGATCGCCCGCTCCGGCGGATCCGTCGGGCGCGTCGGGGTCTCGCAGGTCCCGTCGATCCCGCTGTCGATGGAGAGCTTCCGCCGCAACATCACGATCTCCGGCGGCATCGCTCCCGCCCGCGCGTACATCGACGAGCTCCTTCCCGACGTGCTCGAGGGCCGGATCGAGCCCGGCCGCGTCTTCGACCGCACCCTGCCGCTCGACGAGACGCCCGACGGCTACCGGGCGATGAACGACCGCGAGGCCATCAAGGTCCTGGTCAGGCCCTGAGCGGCGCGCTGGAGATCCGCGGCGCGGCGGAGGGTCCGCTCGACGAGCCGCTCGAGCTCTCCGCGCGCGGGCTCGGCGACGCCGAGGCGATCTGGCGGGCGCGGGTGCGCGACGACGACGGCCGGGTGTGGCGCGCCGTCGGGACGCGGCCGGAGAACCTGTGGCAGCGCTGGGCGCCGGCCAAGCCGGCCGGCGCTCCGTCGTTCGCCAACCTGCGGTCGCTGCGGCCGGTGAGCGTCGACGTGCGCGTCGAGGCCGCCGACGGGCGCGCCGCCGCGCGCACGATCACGCGGTCGCTGGTCGGCCCGGGCGTCCGGGTGCGCCGCTGGCGCGACCTCAAGGCCACGCTGTTCCTGCCGTCCCAGCCGCGCGCGACGCTCGTCCTGGCCGACGGCGAGCTG
>CADCVT010000420.1 GCA_902806215.1 uncultured Solirubrobacteraceae bacterium
CGAATGCCCGCTAGGGCACTGACCATCGGGGGGTCGTGAGGGGGCGGAGCCCCCTTACCTCTCGAAGAAGGTGCGGGGGTTGTCGCGCAGCATCAGGTCGACCTGGTCCTGCGTGACCCCCCGCTCGAGGAGCGCGGGCACGACGTCGTCGATGACGTGCTGGAAGTGCCAGTCGGGCGTGACCTGCTCGTTCAGGCCGGGCGGGAACCAGTCGCTGAAGCAGTTCGCGTCCTGCGACAGGATCATCTTCTCCGCGTAGCCGCGCTCGCACATCGCGGCGACCGTCGCGACGCGATCGTCGAACGGCAGCAGGATGTTCAGGCCGAAGCGGTCGAAGCCGAGCAGCGCGTCGGACTGCGCGAGCTTGTCGAGGTAGTCGAGGTCGGTCGAGTCGCCGCAGTGCGCGAGCATGACGCGGCCGGTGTCGACGCCCTCCTCCTCGAGGATCCGCAGCGCGTCCAGCCCGCGCTCCTCGGTCGGGTTCGTGTGGATGCAGATCGGTGCGCCGGTCTCCTTGTGGATCCGCAGCACCGACCGCACGACGCGCTCGACATGCTCGGTGAGCCCCGCCGCGTCGATCGCGCACTTGAGGATCCCCGGCTTGATGCCGCTGCCCTCGATGCCGTCGCGCAGGTCCGCGCGCATGAGCTCGTCGAGCGGCTCGTCGCCGTCGAGCAGCGTCCCCGGACCGCTGAAGTGCCACGGCCGCGGCAGCACGTCGTACGTGTAGAGGCCGGTGGCGAGCACGACGTTCAGGCCCGTGCCCTCGCACGCCGGCCGGATCAGGTCGAGCGACCGCCCGAGGCCGATCGGGCTGAGCTCGACGATCGTGTCGACGCCCGCCACCTTGAGCGCACGCAGCTCCTCGTTGGCCTTCGGGATCTCGACCTCCGGATCCCACCCGTTGAAGCCCGGATGCGCGATCTGGATCTCGGCCGTGATGTTGAAGATGTGCTCGTGCATGAGCACCGTGCCGAGCTCCGCCGTGTCGAGCGGGCCGTTGAGGGTCTCGATGGTCGCCATGGGCGGACCCTAGTGCCGACGAACGCGGCTACGCGCAGCTCCCGGGCGTCGCCGGCGGTGATCGGCGGCGTCCGGGGGGCGCGCGTAGTCGTGTTTGGCGGTGCTAAGACGAGGCGTTGCCGCAGGCGTCGGTCACCCGCAGGACCTCGGCGGTCCTGCCGGGCCGCACCGGGACGGCGAACGTGCCGTCGCTCGACGGCTTGACCTTCACGACGCGGCCCTTGCCCCGGTCGTTGGCGAGGCGGACGTGCGCGACGCCGGAGCGCACGACGCGCGGCAGCGCCATGAGCGCGTCCGGACCCGGGCTCGGGTACGTCGCGCGGAAGCGGGCGACGCCGTCGGTGACGACCGGCTCGGTGTGCGCGATCGTCGCCTCCTCGAGCTCGAACGCGCGCGACGTGACGGTGTAGGGCTTCACGCCGTCGCCCTTGTCGGCGCGGCCGGTGACGACGAGGCGGTACGTGCCGCGCGGGTCGCACTCGGAGAACTGGACGGTCTCGAGGTACTCGTCGCCCCCGAAGCGCTCGGCGGTGTCGCGGAACGACGCGTCGGTCATGACGGTCTCCCACGCCTTGCCGTCCTGGCGCTGCAGGCGCACGAACGTCGCGCCGCGCGGCGCGTCGACGCCCGGGTCGCCACCCTTGAAGCGCAGCTGCGCGCGGCCGAAGCGCTTGACGGTCTGCGCGGGCTGCGCGACCACGGCGCCCGCGTCCTCGGTCGTGCGCGGCGGGACGTCCTGGGTCGTGCCGACGCCGAGCGCCGGCGGCGCGATGCCGGCCGGGGCCTCGCCGCCGGACAGCAGCGCGCCGTTGACCTGCTTGGCGACGTCGAGCAGACGTGCGCCCTGGCGGCGGCCGAAGAGCGTGAACGAGCCCTCGTAGTGGCAGGCGTCGTACTCCTCGGGCGTGGCCGTGTAGGAGAAGTACGAGTTGCTGAGGCCCGCAAGCGCGACGCGGTCGAACGCGCTGCCGGCCTGCTTCTCGAGGCCGCGGCGGATGCGCTCGCCCATCTGCTTGGTGATCTCCGAGCCGAACGCGGCGATGCCGAGGCCGCCGACGTTCCACATCGAGACCGGATGGATGTTCGGGACGAGGCCGACGCCGCCGACACCGGGGAACTTCTTGCCCTGGCCGGGCCCTGCCGCGTTGTCGAACGGCGCGCACATGCCCTCGGAGACGATCCCGGCGCCGAGCACCTGGTGCGGGCCGACCGGCTCGCCATCGGCCGCGGTGCCGTCGAAGTTCAGGTAGGTCGTGCGCGCGCCGAGCGGCGGCGTCGAGCTCATCTCGGCGCCGGCGGCGCGCCAGGCGCCGAGGACGCCGTCGGCGACGCGACGGCCGGCCATGTGGGCGCTGCCGAAGCTCGACGTCACGTGCTGGGCGGGCTCGCCGCCGAGCGAGTCCGGGCCGCCGTTGGGCGAGATGTCGCCCTCGCTGGCGTTCGTCCAGACGTTGACGACCTCGCGGCCGTCGGCGCGCTTGGCGAGCTCGCGCTCGACGATCTCCTCCGTGTAGCCGGGGTTGTCGCCGCTGAACAGCAGGTTGCCGTCGCCGAACGACGTCGCGTGGATCGCGAAGTTCGACCAGACCGCGATCGGCCGGTCCTTCGCGTCGTCGACGCGCACCACGGACAGGTCGGGATCGATCGAGACGCCGCGGGCGCCCGCCTCGTCCTTCGGGATGTCCTTGTTGCGCTTGAAGGGCTCGAACGCGCGGTTGCGCGAGGCGTCGCGGACCTGCACGGTGCCGACGCCGAGCTTCGCCGAGCGCAGATCGCCGTTGGCCTTGAGGATCGACTCGGCGATGCCCTGCACCGTGAGCTCGAAGATCCGCGGGTCGAACATGTCGCCGCCGAGCGCGGCGTAGCCGCCGTTGTCGGCGGGCCAGATCGGGCCCGTGGCGGAGTGGGTGTGCGTGGCGGAGATGAGCAGGCGCTGCTCGGCGATGCCGGCCGACGCGACGCGCTTGGCGACCTCGTTGGTCACCGCGTACGGGATCCCGCCGAGGTCGGTCTGGACCATCGCGTACTTCAGGCCTGCGCGCTCGAGCACGATCGCGCGCGACCGCAGGCGCGTGTGGATGCCCCTGCTCGGCACGAACGACTTCGCGTAGAGGTGCTGATCGGGGTCGGCGACGATCTGCATCGGCCGGTCGACGTGGCCGCCGGCGACGGCCGAGCGCGCCGTGTAGGCGAACATCGGCGTGCCGATCGGCGGCGTGATGTCGGCCGATGCGGCGCCGGCGCGCAGCCCGTCGGAGGCGGTGGCGGGAGCGGCGGTGGCGACGACAGCGGCGAGACAGGCGGCAACCGTGCCGAGTGGGACCCAGATCCTCATGGTGCTCCGAACGAACGTGCCCGTTCAGACTTGCGGTCACGCGCCATCTCCTCAGGTTCGGCCTGGTGAGCGACCCCAGTTCTTTGACCGTGGGCGATCGATGTCCGATGATCGCTCGTCATTCGGGCCTACGCGTTGGACGTATGTTCGACATTGCTTGCACGACCGAACCCAGCCACAGTCCCTCTCCGATGACGCCGCTCACCGCCACCGACGAGACCGCTTCCGGCGTCGAGCCGCTCGACCGGGCGTCGGAGCTGGAGGCGCTGCGCGCGGCGGTCGCGGGAGCGGCCGAGGGGAGCGGGGCGCTCGTCGTACTCGAGGGACCGGCGGGGATCGGCAAGTCGCGGCTCATCAGCGAGACCGCGCAGAGCGCGGCAGAGGGCGTCCGCGTCCGGCGTGCACGCGCGATCGAGCTCGAGCGCGCGTTCGCCTTCGGCGCCG
>CADCVT010000421.1 GCA_902806215.1 uncultured Solirubrobacteraceae bacterium
AACAGCAGCTCGTTGTCCGAGCCGGCGAGGATCGCGAT
Source organism: uncultured Solirubrobacteraceae bacterium (assembly GCA_902806215.1). GTDB lineage: Bacteria > Actinomycetota > Thermoleophilia > Solirubrobacterales > Solirubrobacteraceae > CADCVT01. Next base: position 39 of record CADCVT010000421.1, read on the forward strand.
GCCGCAGGCGACCGCGATGAGCAGCAGCAGGCCGTTGAGGATCGCGCCGCCGGGGACCTTGATCGGCTTGCCGCCGATGAGCTCCTGCAGCTTGGCGAAAGCGATGTTCGAGCCCCAGAACGAGACCGAGCCGACGATCGCGGCGAAGACGAGCGGGATGCCGAACTCGAGCTCGGTCAAGTCGCCGTCACGGTCGCGGAACTCCGCCCAGGCGATGAGCGCGATCGCGCCGCCGCCGACGCCGTTGAACAGCGCGACCATCTGCGGCATCGCGGTCATCCGTACCCGCAGCGCGCTCGGCACGCCGATGGCGGTGCCGATGACGATGCCGAGCACGATGAGCACCCAGTCGCCGACCTGGTCGTAGAGCAGCGTCGCGACGACGGCGATGGCCATGCCGACCGCGGCGATGCGGTTGCCACGCACCGCGGTGCGCGGGCCGGTCAGCCCCGCGATGCCGATGATGAACAGCGACACCGCGATGATGTACAGCGCGTTGATGAAGTCGGTGTCCTGCAGGAACGACGCGAGCGGCATCATGCTTCCGGCGCTCCCTGCGGCGGGTCCTTGCGCTTGAACATCTCGAGCATCCGGTCCGTGACGAGGAAGCCGCCGACGACGTTGATCGTGCCGAACGCGATCGCGATCACGAGGATCAGGTCGTTGACGAAGCCCTCGGCGACGCCGATCACCAGCAGGCCGCCGAGCAGGACGATGCCGTGGATGGCGTTCGTGCCGGACATGAGCGGCGTGTGGAGCGTGTTGGGGACCTTCGAGATCAGCTGGAAGCCGAGGAACCCGGACAGCACGACGATCGCGATCTCGATGATGAGCGGCACCTGCGAGGCGCCCTCGGTTGCGGCGATCACGAGGCTCATGAGGCCGGCACCTCCTCCTTCGTGACGCAGGCGCCGGCGATGATCTCGTCGTCGAAGTCGAGCGTGAGCTGCCCGTCCTCGCCGATCATCAGCTCGAGCAGCGACTGGACGTTGCGCGCGTAGAGCTGGCTGGAGTGCTCGGCCATCTCGGCGTTGATGTTCGAGGGCGCGACGATCGTCACGTCGTGCTTGACGACGGTCTGGCCGGGCTCGGTGAGCTCGCAGTTGCCGCCCGATTCTCCCGCGAGGTCGATGACGACGCTGCCGGGCTTCATCGACTCCACCGCGGACGCGGTGACGAGGATCGGCGCGCGGCGGCCGGGGACGAGCGCGGTGGTGATGACGGCGTCGAAGCTCGCGATCGCGTCCTGGAGGCCCTGCTGCTGGCGGGCGCGCTCCTCGTCGGTGAGCTCGCGGGCGTAGCCGCCCTCGCCGGCGGCGTCGACGCCGACGTCGAGGAACTTCGCGCCGAGCGACTGGACCTGCTCGGCGACCTCGGGACGCACGTCGTAGCCGGTGACCTGGGCGCCGAGGCGCCGCGCGGTCGCGATCGCCTGCAGGCCGGCGACGCCGGCGCCGAGGACGAGCACGTTCGCCGGGCGGATCGTGCCCGCGGCGGTCATGAGCATCGGGAAGAAGCGCTGGAGGTGGGTGGCGGCGAGGAGCGCGGCGCGGTAGCCCGCGACGTTCGACTGCGAGCTGAGCGCGTCCATCGACTGCGCGCGGGTGATGCGCGGGATCGCCTCGACGGCGAAGGCGATGACGCCGCGCTGCTTGAGCGCCTCGCCGATCTCGGGGTTCGACCGCGGCATGAGGAAGCCGATGAGCACGGCGTCGCTCTTGAGGCGGCCGATCTCGTCGCTCGACGGCGGCGCGACCTTCGCGACGACGTCGGCGGACCACGGGTCGCCGATCGTGGCGCCCGCGTCGGTGAACTGCTCGTCCGGGAGCAGCGCGCCTGCACCCGCTCCGGCCTCGACGACGACGTCGACGCCGCGGGCGCTCAGCTTCTTGACCACCTCGGGGACGAGCGCGATGCGCCGTTCGCCCTCGGCGGTTTCTCTAGGAACTCCGACCAACATCGAGGGTGTTGGAACCTATACGACGAAGAGCGAGGACAGCATCGCGACGAGCGCGCGGGTCTGCGAGCGCACGCCGCGCTCTGCGGGGCGGGCGGCCTTGACGGGCAGCGGCCGGCGCGCGAGCGCGGCCAGCGCTTGGGCGGTCACCCACGTCGGCGTCTGCTCGCTCGTGCGGGAGTAGCGGATGCTCCCGTCGTCCTGCTGGAGGCTGAGCAGGTAGGCGATCGGCGAGCGCGCTCCGCCGCGCCGCTGCCGCGCCGGATCGCGCCGTGCGGCGAGGAAGCCCTGGATCGCGAACGCGGTCGACTGCGCGTTCGACGCGTCGCGCGGGGACAGCGGGAAGCCGCCGTCGGGGTTCTGCCGGCGAGCGAGCCAGGCGGCCGCCCGTCGCGTCGAGCGGCGGTTTCCGAGGGCCTGCATCGCGGCGGCGGTGTCGTCGATCGTGCTCGACGCGCCGCGTCCCGTTGTGCTCCAACCTCCGTCGCGGTTCTGCTGGCCTTCGAGCCAGCGGATCGAGGTCGCGTCGGCCCTCCGGCCCGCGGCGCGGAAGGCGAGGATCGCGAACGCGGTGCGGTTGACGAGCAGCTCGTAGGAGCCGTCGCGTCGGCGCTTGCGGGCGAGCTTCGCGGTCAGCGCCTTGGTCGGGCGACCTGCGGCATGCAGCGCGAGGATCGTGCGCTCCATGTCGCCGACGTCCTTGACGCGGGCGGCCTCGCGCTCGAGGAGGTTGCCGGTGGCATCGCCGACCGGGCGGCCGGCGGCGGCGAGGCCGATGGCGGCCCAGCCGGTGTAGATCGGGTCGGCCTCGGGGTCGCCGGGCGCGTTGGCGAAGCCGCCGTCGGGCAGGCGGGCGCGCTCGACGTAGTCGGCGGCCTCGGGTGCGTCGGCGAGGACGGGCGCCGCGAGGAGGAGCGAGCCCATCAGCGCGACGGCGAGGGTCGCGGGGAGCGCGGGCGCGGGGCGCCAGGTGACCTCGAAGCGGTCGCGGAAGCGCTGGAGCGCGCGAACGAGCGCGGGCCCGAAGATCAGGCAGAAGGCGACGTTCCCCGCGGCGAGCGCGAGCGTGAACGGGATGCCGCGGCCCGCGATGATCGACCACTCCCCCAGGGAGTGCCCGCTGTAGAGCAGCCACTGGTGGGTGTCCATCCAGACGCCGTAGACGAGGCCCGCGAAGCCGCACGCCGCTGCGAGCGTGTACCGCCCCAGGCCCTTCGGGAGCAGCGCTCCGAAGACGCCGATCGCGCCGAAGCCGGCCATCTGGAACGGCGTGTACGGGCCCTGGCCGAAGAAGAAGTTGCTCGCGAAGGCGGCGATCGTGCCGACCGCGAAGCCGGGGGCGCCGCCGAGGACGTACCCGGCGATGAGGACGATGTCGAGCGTCGGCTTGACGTTCGGGAACGGCGCGAAGGCGAGCCGGCCGGCCGCGGCGAGCGCGGCCAGGGTCGCGACGAGCGCGAGCACCTTCGAGGTCGGGTGGCTGCGGCCGTACCACGCGAAGCCGGCGGCGAGCGTGAGGCCGAGCAGCAGGAACGAGGCGAGCTCCCAGCTCATGGGTTGACCTCCAGGGTCATCTTGCGGCGCAGCCGCTCGGCTCCCTCCTCGGGGAGCAGAGCGCCGTTGACGATGCGTGCGGTCTCGGTGGCGAAGTACCAGCCGCCGGTGAGGACCTCGGCGGCGGGGCCGTCGGCGATCGGCCGGCCCTCGGCGAGGAGGACGACACGGTCGGCGACGGTGGCGGCGAACTCGGGGTCGTGCGTGGCGACGAGCACGGCGCTGCCCTCCGCGGCGAGCGAGCGGACCCGCGAGGCGAGGTCCCCCTTGGCGCCGCGGTCCAGGCCGCGCGTCGGCTCGTCGAGGCAGACGGCCGCTGGCGGCTCGCCCGATCCCAGGACGACCGCGAGCGCGAGCCGCTGCTTCTCGCCGCCGGAGAGGTCGCGCGGGTGACGGTCGGGGTCGACGTCGAGCCCGGCGGCCGCGCGCGCAGCCTCGGGCGCTTCGTCGCCGACGTGCTCGTGGAGCAGGTAGTCGCCGGGGTTCTGCAGCAAGAGCGCGACCCGGCCCGCCGCCTCCACCTTCCCGCGCGAGGGGTCGACGAGCCCGGCGGCGAGGCGGAGCAGCGTCGACTTGCCCGCCCCGTTGCGGCCCATCAGCGCGACCCGCTCCCCCGGAGCGACGGCGAGATCGACACCCCGGAGCACCGCGCGCCCCTTGTCGATCTCGTGCCAGACGCCCTTGAGAACGAGCGCAGGTGCAGGGCTCTTTATGCGCCGCCATCCCCACTTCTGGGGAGGGGTCTGACCCCTCCCCACTGTTTCTGGGGAGGGGCCAGACCCCTCCCCGGTTTTGGGGGTCTGACCCCTTTCTGCGTCGGGCGGACTGAGATCTTCGAGGAGGCCGTGGGCGCGGAGGGTCGCCCGTGCCTCCTTCACGCCTGCCGGGGGCGGGCGGAGGCCGGCTCGTTCGAAGAGGCGGGCTCCCGGCGTCTGGAGAGCCGGTGCCGCGTCGGCGGCCCAGCTCAGGAAGTCGCGTGGGCTCGCGTCGCACGCGACGCGGCCGTCGGCGAACGCGAGGACGCGGTCGGCGGCGGCGAGGCAGCGCTCGAGGCGATGCTCGGCGAGGACGATCGTCGTCCCCCACTCCTCGTTGAGCCGCCGCAGCAGCCAGATGAGCTCGTCGCCCGCGACGGGGTCGAGCTGGGACGTCGGCTCGTCGAGCAGGACGAGCCGCGGCCGGCCCGCCAGCGCCGCGCCGAGCGCGACGCGCTGCAGCTCCCCGCCCGACAGCGCGTGGGTCGGGCGGTCGACCAGGCCGGCGATCCCCAGCGCGAGCGCCGCCTCCTCCACCCCGCGCGCGACGGCGGCCGGCGCCTCGCCGCGGTTCTCGAGCGGCAGCGACAGCTCGGCCCGGACGGTGTTGAGGACGACCTGCGTCTCGGGGTCCTGCAGGAGCGTCCCGGCGACCGAGGAGATCGAGGCCGGCCCGTGCTCGCGCGTGTCGAGCCCGTCGACCGTGACCCGTCCCCCGAACTCGCCGCCGTGGAAGTGCGGCACGAGCCCCGAGGCCGCGCGGATCATCGTCGACTTGCCCGAGGCCGACATCCCCGCGACGACGCAGAACTCCCCGGGCGTGATCTCGAACGAGACGTCGTCGAGCGCGGGCGCGGGAGCGTTCGGATAGCGGTACGTGACGCGGTCGAAGACGAGCATCAGGGACCGATCCCCCGCCGGTCGGCGAACGGCAGGAGTCCGGCGGCGACGATCGCGCCCGCGCAGGCCCACTCCGCCGTGCCGAGCTCGGTCTCGAACGCCGGATACGGCACGAGCTCGGCCACCGCCAGCACGTGCGCGGCCACCGCGACCCCGGCGACGACCACCGCCGAGACGGCGAACGCGACGTCGTGCCGCGACCACGGCTGGTGCAGCGTCCGCGGCCGCACCCCGGAGCGGTAGCCGCGCACCTCGAGCGTCGAGGCGACCTCGGCCGCCCGGTCCAGCGCACCAGTCGCCACGGCGCGCAGCACCGCCACGCGCGACGGCGCCTCCCCCGCGCGGCAGCGGCCGGCCTCGGCCAGACGCCGCCCATCGCGCTGAAGCACCGGCACGAGCCGCACCGCGAGCGCCGCCGTCAGCGCCGAGCGGAACGACACCCGGCGGAACAGCCGCAGCATCTCGTCGGGATCGACGGTCGCGGTCAGCAGCTCCGCCGCGAGGAGCACGACGAGCGCCCGGGCTCCGAGCACCGCGCCGTAGCCGAGCGACTCGAGCGTGATGTCGACCTGCCCGAACGGCGGGATCTCGCCGAAACGGAAGATCACGGTCAGCCCGTCGCGGTTGACGAGCGGGTTGATGAGCGCGATGAGCAGCGCAAACGGCAGCGCGAAGCGCAACATCCGCAGGACGATCCCCCCGACGCCCGAGAGCACCGCGCCGCCGACGACCGCGGCCGCCAGGGCGGCGAGGATCAGCGGGTGCTCGAACGCGAGCGCGGCGGACAGCAGCACGAGCGACCACGCCAGCGCGACGGACGCGCGAGCGGCGTGCAGCGGGCTGGCGCGGCGCTCGTACACGCGCTCAGCGCCTCTGCGACCGGCTCGAGGGCACGGGGGCACCGACGCGGCCCGACCGCAACCCACTCACGGCGCCACCACCGGCAGGGCCACGGGCCGGCCGGCCTCGACGGCGACGGCGAAGCGGTCGCGCAGCGTCCGCTCGGAGAACGTGCGTGCGGCCGCCTCGACGCCGGCGGCGTCGGGGCCGGTGACGATCCACGTCGGCGGCTCCTCGCGCCAGCGGGTCGCGGCGACGAGCCCGCCGCCGGCCGCCAGCCGGCGCGCCGCGCGGCCCCGCTCGTCCAGCGCCTCGATCGTGCCGTCCTCGCCGACGCGGGCGTAGACGCCGCTGACCTTCGGTCCCCGCTCGAGCTGCGCGACCGCGCGATCGCCGCGGATCTCGGCCCAGCGCCCGACGACGATGCGCAGCGACTCCGAGCCCCCGCCGCTCTCGAGCAGCGACTTGCCGACCGCGAGGCCGCGGTCGCTCAGCTGCTTCTGCACGAGGTCGCAGGCGGCGTCGACCGTCTCGTCGCACTCGATCCGCGTCGACAGCCGCTCGCCGTCGAGGCCGTGCACGAACGGCTCCGGGAACGAGCCGACGACCGCCCCGACCTTGTTCGTCACGCCCCAGTCGCGGCGGTCCCACCAGACGCGGTCGCCGCCGCGGACCTCGGTCGCCGACGCACCCTTGTCGGCGAGGACACCGTTGACGTAGTAGAACCAGTCCACGGGTCGGCCGCCCTGCCGGCCGCCGCGCAGATCGCCGATCGACTGCACGAACCCGCCGCCGTACCGCGTCGTGACCTTCGCGTTGCGCTGGAGCAGCCGCATGACCGTCTCCTCGCCGCTGACGTCCGGCGCGGGCTTGTCGAGGACGCTCTTCGCCCCGAACCCGTCGGTGACGGTCAGCGCGACCTCGTCGGGCGAGTCGCCCGCCCCGGGCCCACAGCCGGCGACGAGGGCCGCCCCGATGAGGGCGAGACGCCTCACCGCACCGCCACCGTCGAGGGGAACGAGCGGATCATCCCGCGCCGGGAGGCGACGAGCCGGACCCGACCCGTCCGCCGCGCGCGCAGCACGGCGACGCCGCGCCGGTTCGTGCGCGCACGCCGGCCGTCGTAGCGGACGACCGCACCCGCGATGCGGCGCCCGCGGCCGAAGTCGTCGTAGCCGCGGACGACGACGCGGAACCGCGCGCCCCGGCGCGCCGAGCGCGCCGCCTGCATCGCCAGCGTCCGCTGGCATGCGCCCGCGCGGACGCACCAGAACCAGATCACGCGCTGCCCCGACCGCAGGGCGGTCGACGGGTCGGACCCCGAACGCCCGGGGAGGCGGCGGCCCACCTTGTAGACCCAGCCGCCGCGGCCGGCCTCGCGGTCGCGCCCGACCCGCTCGACGTACAGCGCGCCGCACGACCCGCGCGCGGCGAACGGCCGGCGCAGCGCGGCGAGGACGCCGAGCGGCAGCCCCTCGCGCAGGCGGCAGCGGTTCACGCGCGTGGCGCGCACCGCGATGCGGCGCGGTCCGACGACCGCGCCGTTGCGGTGGACGACCAT
>CADCVT010000422.1 GCA_902806215.1 uncultured Solirubrobacteraceae bacterium
CCGCGAGCTCGCCGTTCGACGTGATCGACCCGCAGACGTAGTCGGTGGCGATCGAGGGCTCGCCGGGCGTGAAGCCGGGCGACAGCTCCGAGGCGATGAAGACGTGGATGTCGCCGGTGACGAAGACGACGCCCTTTATCTGCTCGTCGCGGATGAACGACAACAGCTCGGTGCGCTCGGCGCGGAAGCCCTCCCACTCGTCGTCCTGCGCGCCGGTCTCGCTCACCGGTCGCAGCGGGAACACCGGGTGCTGGTTGGCCAGCACCTTCCACGTGGTGCCGGCCGCCTGGGCGCGGCGCAGGCGGTCCTTGAGCCAGTCGAGCTGCGTGCGGCCGAGGAACGGCAGGTACGCCTCGGTCTCGTTGTCGCCGGGCCCCGTGCGGTACTGGCGCTCGTCGAGCGTGAGCACCTCGACGTTGCCGCCGAGCGGCAGCGGCTTGTAGATGCGGTAGCGCTCCTTCGGGAACGTCATCCGCGGCAGCCACTCGAACGACGCGCGGTACCCGGCGTCGCGCTGGAGCCGCGTCGGCGCGGGCGCGTTGTCGGTGTAGTCGTTGGCGACCTCGTGGTCGTCCCAGATGTGCGCGCACGGGTGCAGGCGGTGCAGCTCGCGCAGCCCGGCGTCGCTGCGGTAGACGCGCAGCTTCTCCCGGTAGGACTGCAGGTCGTTGGAGTCGAGCGGGTCCTTGCGGGTCTTGTCGCCGTCGGTCTCGTACGTGTAGTCGCCGGTGAACAGCACGAGGTCGTGGAGCGGCTGCGCCGCCGCGTGCGTGTGCCCCGTGAAGAAGCCCTCGTCGAAGTTCTGGCACGACGAGACGGCGAGGCGGACGCGGTCGCGCGACCCCGGAGCGTTGGCGGTCCGGGTGCGGCCGACCGGCGAGAGGTCGTCGCCGCTCTGCCAGGCGTACCAGTAGACGGTGCCGGGCTCGAGGCCGCCGATCCGCGCCTTGAGGCAGTGGTCCATCGCCGCGCCGGTCGGGACGATCGTCGACGGGACCACGTCGGACAGTCCCTCGTCGCGCGCCACCAGCAGCCGCGCGCCCGACCTCGGCCGGTCGGTGGTCAGGCGGCTCCACAGGCTGATCTCGGTCGGGAACGGGTCGCCCGAGGCGACCGAGTCGAGGAACCGTCCGGGCCCCATCCGGGCGGTCGACCCCAGCAGCCGGCTCGCCCACGCGTCGGGGACCGCCGCCAGCCCCGCGCCCAGGACCGCCGCACTCGAGATGAGCTCACGCCTCGTGCTCCGCATTCTGGCGCGGCACTACAGCGGCACTGCCGCCGGTTCCTGTTGCCGAGCCGTGAAGGTCGCGTGCGGGGGTGCCAGGTATCGTCGCGCCGCCGTGCTGCCCGAGGTCACGTACTGCGTCGTCAACACGAACCAGCGCGAGCTGCTGCTGCGCGGGCTCGACGCGATCGCGCGCGAGGCCGCGCTCGTGCCGTTCGCCACGGAGTGCCTCGTGCTCGACAACGCGTCGGACGACGGGAGCGCCGAGGCGGCTCGCGCGCATCCCGCGGTCACCGAGGTCGTCGCGCTGGACGAGCGGCGCGGCAAGGGCGAGAACGACAGCGCGCTGCTGCAGCGCACGCGCGGCCCGTTCGGCCTGTTGCTCAACGAGGACTCCGAGCTGCTGCCGGGCGCGACGCAGGCCCTCCACGAGGCGCTCGTCGGCCGCCCGGACGCCGCGGCGGCCGGCGCGCGGCTCCTGCACCCGACCGGTGGCGAGCCGCCGTCGGCGTGGCGCTTCCCGACGCCGCGGACGGCGCTCGACGCCGCGCTGCTGCGCCACGGCCGCAACGTGCAGAGCACCGGCACGGCGACCCGTGAGGTCGACTGGGCGCAGTCGAGCGCGATGCTCGTCCGGCGCGATGCGGCCGAGCAGATCGGCTGGTTCGACCCGCGCTTCTTCGTCTACTCCGACGAGGTCGACTTCGCGCGGCGCCTGCGCGACGCGGGCTGGGCGGTCCTGTGGGTGCCCGGCGCACAGGCGGTGCATCACGAGCAGCTGCGGACGGGCGGCGTGCCCGAGCGGCGCATCGTCGAGTTCGCGCGCAACCGCGACCTCTACATGCGCACGCACCACGGCGAGCGCGACGCCCGCACGGTGCGGTGGCTGACGGCGCCGCCGTACGCGTTGCGCGCGGCGGCGGCGCTCGTGCTGCCGGGTCACGGTCCGCGGCGCTACTGGCGCCACGTCACCGCGACGCTGCGACCGGCCCGCGGAGAAGGACTCCGCGAGGCGGCCGCGGCGTACAACGCCGAGCGCCATGCCCGCGCCGGTGAGCGGTAGACGAACGCCCGTTCGGCGCCAGTTCACTCAGGATCCTCCGTTGGAGGTCGCATGATCAAGCGCACCCTCATCGCCGCCGCCGCGGCCACGCTGTTCGCCGTTCCTGTCGCGCCGGCCTCCGCTCAGGAGGACGTCTGCGTGACGTACGACTTCACCGGCCGCCAGCTCTGCGTCTTCGAGACGCTTGGCCAGACCCCGCCGAGCGCCCCGTCGCTCGACGACACCGACGTCTGCGTGACGTACGACTTCACCGGCCGCGACTTCTGCGTCATCCGCGACACCATCGGGGCCTGATCGCCCAGAGGGCGATCAGCCTTGGGAGAACCGCCCAGGGGGCGGTTCTCCCGGGGCTTGTGGAAAGACGAGGGGCGGCCTGCGCCGCCCCTCGTTCACTGCCTAGGCGGTCGGTCGCGCTAGAGCGCGGCCTTCTGCAGGTTGACCCGGCCGAACCCGAACACGGGGTCGCGGCCGGCGACGCCCTTGTCGTCGACCGAGGTCTGGAGCTTCGAGCGGATGCCCGCGGCGTTCAGCGTCGGGTTCTTCCCGGCGATGATCGCGGCGACGCCGGCGACGTGCGGCGTGGCCATCGACGTGCCGGACTTCGTCCCGTACGCCGTGTTCGACCCGTTGGTCGTCGACAGCGTGTCGACGCCCGGAGCCGCGATCTCGACGTCCGCGTTGGCGTTCGAGAACGAGGCCCGCAGGTCACGGCGATCGGTGGCGGCCACCGACATGACCTCGGCGTAGCCCGCCGGGTAGTTCACGGTGCTGTTGCCGTCGTTGCCGGCCGCGGCGATGATGATCGCGCCGTTGCCGCTCTGCCACGCGTAGCTGACCGCGCTCTGGAGCGTCGACGACGAGCCGCCGCCAAGCGACATCGAGATGACCCGCGCGCCCTTGTCCTTCGACCAGCGCACGCAGTTCGCGACGTCCGACGTGTTGCCCTGGCCGAGCGGACCGCTCAGCGCCTTGCAGATCGCCAGCGGCGAGTTGAACGCGACGCCCGTGACGCCCTTGGCGTTGTTCGCGTTGCCGGAGATCGTGCCGGCGACGTGCGTGCCGTGGGAGTTGTCGTCGGGGCAGGAGCCTTCCTGGATCGAGCCGCCGAGCAGGAAGCTCGAGCCGGAGCGCGCGCAGTTGACGGTCTTGCCAGCCAGGTCCTCGTGCGTCTGGAGGATGCCGGTGTCGATGATGGCGACCTTCGGGCCACCGCTCGACGGGAACGTCGACAGTCCGGCCGCGTCCCAGCCCTCGGGCGCGTCGATGTCGGCGTCGATGAGGCCGGCGCTCTGACCGATGTTGTGCAGGCCGTACAGCTCGCCGTAGCGCGGGTCGTTCGGCGTCGCGGTGGCCTTGAGGATCTTGTCGACCTCGGCGAAGTCGACGGCGCGCTGACGGTCGAGCCGCGCGGCGACGATGGCCGGATCGAGCTTCGTCGGCACCACGCGGATGCCGAGGCCGGTGAGCAGGTTGCCGCGCGAGGTGGCACCGGCCGAGCGCAGGAGCGAGAGCTGCTGCGTCGCGCTCGTGCCCGAGCGGAACTTCACCAGCACTTGATCGGCGTCGTACCCGGCCGAAGCAGCGGTCGGCAGAGCGGCCGAAGCACCGGTCGGCAGAGCGGCCGAAGCACCGCTCGGCACGGCGGCAAGGCCCAGCACGACGCTGGCAGTCAGGAACTTCCTCATGTGGCGTCCTCCCCTAAGAACGTCCGATGGCGGCGGAGACTCTCCCAAGCACTCCGCCTTTCAGTGCGCGCAGCATAGCTCGCTCATCCGGGGTCGTGAACGAGGTGATCGCCAGGGCGAGAGGGATGGTTCCCAGGGCGAGCGAGCGCAGGACGAAGCCCAGGACGCCCTCGTCGGGGAGGAGCAGCTCACCCGCCACCGCGACGCCCGCGAGCACGGCGATCGCGTGCGCGAGCCGCAGCCACTCGAACGGGACCGCGAACGAGCGCCGGGTCAGCAGTCCGAGCACGACCATCATCGCGAGGTACGAGGCGCCGAGCGCGATGCCGGCTCCGGCGATCCCGAGCGGGTCGACGAGCAGCACGAGCAGCCCCACGTTGATGACGAGCCCGACGAGCGCGGCGGGCAGCTGCGTCACCGTCACCTTCGCGCGGCCGGCGATGACGACGAACACGAGGAAGAGGCCGTAGCCCGCCCACCCGAGCGCCACCCACGCGAGCGCCTCCTCCGCCTCGCGGAACGACGGTGCGACGAGGGGCGCGACGAGCCATTGGCCGGGCAGCGTGAGCGCCGCGCCGACAGAGCCGACGACCACGACGTACCACGTCGTCACGCGCGCGTAGAAGCGCCGCGCCTCGTCGTCGTCGACGATCGAGTACGCCAGCGGCGGCCACGCGAGCTGGAACCCGCGCACCGCGACGATGACCGCCGTCGACAGCTTCACCGACACCGCGTAGACGCCGGCGGCGGCCTTGCCCTGGGTCTGGAGCAGGTACGCGCGGTCGACGACGTTCAGCGCGAACACCGCCATGTCGGCGGGGATCGTCGGGCCGCCGAAGCGCAGCAGCGGTCGCACGCCGCTGATCGCGAAACCGAGGCGGTCCCGGAGCAGCCACCAGAGGCCGAACAGCACGAACGCGCTCGCGACGTAGTTGCCCGCGACGTAGCCGCGCGCACCGGCGTCGAGCCAGACGACGAGCACGAGCGTCAGCGCGATCGTCAGGAAGACGTTGATCAGCGTCGCGATCAGGTAGGTCCGCCGGCGCTCCTCGACGCGCAGCATCGCGTAGGCGATCTCGAGGTTCGTGAACGACCACAGGCCCAGCACGCCGAAGCCGAACAGCGTCGCGTCGCGCTCGTCGAGCAGCAGCTCGGACAGCGGCCCGGCGAACGCGAGCGCGAGCAGCGACGCGATCGTCGTCGTGACGAGCACCGAGCCGCTGGCGATCTTCGCCACGCGCCGCTGGCGCTCGGGGTCCTCGTCGTCGAACCAGAAGCGGACGAACGCCTCCTGCAGCCCCATCCGCAGCGGGATCGAGGCGAGGATGAGGTAGGTCAGGAGCGTCTCGGCGAGGCCGTAGTCCCCGGTCGTGAGCGACCGTGTGTAGACCGGCAGCAGGAGCGCGCCAAGGCCCGCGGAGACCAGGCTGGCGGTCTGGTAGGCCGCACCCGAGGCGACGAGACGCTGGACGAGGGCGGCCACGGCGCATGAGCGTATGGGCCGAAGCGGCGCATGGCCGCTCGACGCGGTCTAGCGTCCGCACGGCTCGTCGTTGATGGAGGTTGGTTCATGCGCCGTTTCCTGGCTCTTCTCGCGATCGTCGCCGCCGCGCTCGTCCCCGCGGCAGCGGCGCACGAGCTCGATCATCCGGCGCCGCCGGCGCAGAGCGGGAGCGCCCCGCAGCAGACCGCCGCGGCCGGTCCCGCCACGGCGAAGTGGGACTTCGTCGGGAGCATCGCCACCGGCAACCCGCACACCGACATCGACTTCTTCACGCGCGGGCAGAACACGTTCGCGTCGGTCGGCACGCTCGCGGTGGGTCCCAACGGCGGCGGCCAGTCGATCGTGCAGCTCACCGAGGGCAACGAGGTCAAGCCGAAGTACGTCGGCATGGCGCCGACCGCGTTCTGTCCCAGCAGCCCGGGCTCGGCCACCGCGCTCCAGCACGACGTCGAGGCGACGCCCAAGGGCGGGATCGGCGTGCTGAACACGTTCAACCCGTTCGCCGACCGCCGCGAGGGGCAGATCATCGTCGACGCGACCGACGGGCCCGGTCGCTGCCACGACCAGGGCACGCTCGGCCTCGCGAGCGCCCCGCAGGGCGGCCTCGAGATCATCGACGTCACCGACCCCGCGAAGCCGATGACCATCGGCATGACGAGCCACATCGGCCAGGCGCACACGGTCAACATCGACCCCAAGCGCCCGCACATCGCGTACGCGGTGACGTCGGACACCGTGACCGTCACCGACGGCAAGCGCCAGAACGAGGTCACCGGCTCTGCCGACCAGAACGACCTCGACGGCTTCGAGGTCGTCGACCTGCGCTCGTGCATGAACTTCGCTCCGGGGACGTCGATCGCCGACAAGCGCTCGCGCTGCCGGCCGTCGGTCTTCCGCTACCGCTGGGGCTCGCGCGAGATCGCCGACGGCCACACCGACAAGCAGTTCGTGTTCGGCTGCCACGAGCTCGAGATCTATCCCGACGACCGGCTCGTCTGCGGCGCCGGCCCGGCGCTGATGCTGTTCGACATGGCGGGCGCGTTCGACGACCGCGGCACGCCGAACGACTTCACCGACGACACGCCGCGCGGGAGGCCGCTGCCGTGCTCGACCCGCGACTCGTCGAGCGCGGGACCGCTGAAGATCATGCCGCCGCACCAGGTCGTCGACTGCGTGCTCGGCGGCGCGAACCGGACCACGCCGCTCACGGTCCCCGGCTGGCTCGACATCGGCGCGCCGTCGCTCGAGGGCGTCCGTCACCTCGGCAGCGTGCACCACGAGGGCTGGCACCCGGGCACGAGCACCGACCCGGTCCACGTATACCCGTCGTCGGAGGACCTCGCGTTCAACCACGAGGCCGAGCTCAGCCACTCCGGCAACCTGCTCATCGCCACCGACGAGCGGGGCGGCGGCGTGACCCCGCCCGGCGCCTCGTGCACGCAGAACGACGCCAACCCGATGGGCAACGGCGGCATCCACTTCTTCCGCGCCGACCGGCTGCGGACGAACGGCCCGCCCGCGACCGCCGAGGAGGCGTGGCAGGCCTACGCGCGCACGCCCGACGGCAAGAAGGCGATCTACCGCGCGCCGGTCCGCACCGGCGCGCAGGCGACGGTGTGCACCTCGCACGTCTTCCAGCAGATCCCGGGCCAGAACCGGATCTTCATGGCCTGGTACTCGCAGGGGACCCAGGTCATCGACTTCACCGAGAACGCGGACGGCACCGTCACGTTCAAGGAGGCCGGCTACTTCATCCCGGCCGACACGAACGCCTGGGTGTCGCACATCTTCAAGGCTCAGCAGAACCCCGACGGCACGTTCACGTACTGGGGCGCGACGGGGGACTTCAACCTCGGCGAGCGCGGCCGCAACGCGATCGACGTCTACCGCGTGACGCTCCCGGCGCCGCCGCTGCCGGCCAACGGCCCTGGCGTGATCGGGCGCAGGACGGCCCCGAACGCGCGCGGCGTCGAGGAGGCGGTCGGGCCGCGCAGCGGCGCGCCGTCGTGCGTCCCGACGAGTGTGCTCGGGTCGAGCACCGCGCGGCCGCGGTCGCGCGGCCGGTCGCTCCTCGTCGCGCTGCGCTCGCCGGCGCGGGCGAAGGTCGAGCTGTTCCGGCAGTCCGCCGGCCGCACGATCACCGGAGAGCGGCGGGTGGCGCGCTACGCGAACCGCCGCGGCGGCTTCACGATCGGCCGGCGGTTCGGCGACGGGTTCTATGTCGTGCGCATCACCGCGCCGCTGCCGACGGGCAGCGAGGAGGTGCGCCGGATCGCGCTGCGGCGCAGCGGCGGGCGATGGCTGCGCGCGCCCGCGTACGAGCGGCGCGAGACCTGCGGCCTGGTGCGCACGTTCAAGCTCGAGCGGCCGGTGTTCGGCGGCCGGACGAACCGCGCGCTGAACATCGCGTTCCGGCTCGAGTCCGAGGCGCAGGTCTCGGCGGTCGTCCGCGACGCGCGCGGGCGGGTCCGCGGTCGCTTCGCCGAGAAGACGTTCCGCGGCGGCATCACGCACCGGCTGCGCCAGACGGTCAAGAGCTCCCTGCCCCGCGGGCGCTACACGATCACGCTGACCGCGCGGAGCGAGGGCAGGAGGGTGACCGCGGTGGTCAACGGCCAGCGCGTCTGACCGGGGGCGGCACGGTCACGGCGCGTCGCGTGGCAAGCTGACGCGCCCATGACCGATCGCCGTGACCTCCTGCGCCTCGTCGGCTTCCTCGCCGCGCTGCTCGTCGTGACCGGTGCGATCGTCCTCGCGACGTCGGGCGGCTCGAAGGGCGACGACGGCCCGCGCGCCGCCGGGGGCGCGCAGACGCTGGACGGCATCGTCATGGAGGTCGACGCGGTCAAGCTCGTCCTGCGCCCGGCGACCGGCGGGGAGAACGTGACGTTCGAGATCCGCGCCGTCGACCAGCCGAACTTCGACGTGTTCCACCTCCAGCAGCACGCGGCCGACGGCCTGAACACGCGCGTCACCTACCTGCAGGACGGCACGCGCCGCTACGCGCTGCGCGCGGACGACGCACCCGAGCCCAACGTCCCGTAGTGCCGAGTGACGATTCGATCGCCGTCCTGCTCCTGCCGCGGACGCTCGAGCAGTTCATCCTGCGCGAGCAGGCGCAGGACCTGCTGCGCGCGCGGGGTGTCGTCGCCGTCGAGCCCGGTCGGACGCCGTACGGCGCGTACGGCCGCATGCCGGAGGCCGCCGCGAACCGGATGGCCCGTGGCCAGGCACGGCGGATGCGCGCGCGGCTGCCCGGTCGCCCGGCGGTCGTGGTCATGTTCCACCCGCTGCAGTGGCCGCTGGCCCGCGAGCTGCTGCGGCGGTCCCCCGGAGCCGAGCTCTGGTACGGGCGCTGGGACCGCTACGAGGAGGCGTACGACGCGACGCCGTCGATGCGCGCGCGGCTGCGGGCGCTGCATGAGGAGGCGGCGAGCGCGGCGTCACTCGTGTTCGTCGCCAGCGGGAAGCTCGCCGAGCTCGAGGAGGAGGCGGGGCGGTCGGCGTCGCTCCTCGGGCTGTCCGCGGGATCGTTCCCCGCGCCGGCGGTCGATGCGCCGAACGTCGTGGCGATCTCGCTCGGGCACCTCGGGTGGCGGACCGACTGGGCGCTGCTGCGCGCGGTCGCCGAGCGGCTCGGCGACCGGCTCGTGCTGCTGCTCGTCGGGGCGTGGCACGACGACGAGGTTGGCGGCGACCCGGACTTCGTCGCCTGCCGCGCGGCGCCGAACCTCGTCTGGCTCGGCTCTCTCTCCGACGAGGAGGCGGCGCGGCTCATCCTCGCCGCCGACGTCGGGATCGTCCCGTTCGAGCAGAGCCCGTTCAACGACGCCGGCCTGCCGTACCGGATCCTCAAGTACGCGAAGCTCGGCCGCCGCACGGTCTGCCCGCCGATCGCCGGAGCCCGCACGTGGGAGCGAGCGGTGACGTTCGCCGACGACGCCGACGCGTTCGCCGCCGCGCTCCTCGACCAGGCCGGAGCCCGCTCGACCCCCGACCTCGAGCTCCGCGCCTGGGCCCTCGAGCAGACCGCCGAGAAGGTCAACGAGCCGCTGTGGGCCCGCCTGCGCGAGCTCGGCATCAGCAGTTGAGGTAGGCCACGAAGCGGCCTCGCTTCGGGCCCCGCTCGTACCCCGGGTCCGGGGAGTTCGTCGACGGGGACGCTCCGTCGGCGAAGCCGTAGCGGCGCAGGGACTTCTGACCCGTGACGAAGAGCGCGGCGCCTCGCGGTGGCCGCTCGCCGCGGGGGTAGGCCGAGCGGGCGAGGACCTGGTCCTCGGGCAGGTCGAGGATCCACCGGACGTCCGGGGCGAGCCGGTAGTTGGGCAGCGAGAGTGGGCGGCAGTCGCGCAGTTCAGCTGCGTGGACGATCGCGTCGAGGTCGCGGTGCGTGCCGTCGATGAACGCGAGCTCGGCGGTCAGGCGGGTCACGACGTGCGCGCGTGCGGCGACGAACGCCAGACCGGCGACCGCGATGAAGCACGCCCCGTAGGTCCACAGCGTGCGCAGGCGGCCGCGCTCGAGCGTCGTGAACCCCAGCGCCGCGTAGCCCGCGAACAGGCACAGCGTCACGACCGGCACGGTCAGGTAGCGCGGCAGGATCGAGAGCCCCGCCGCGCCGCTGCCGACGAACGCGAGCGTTCCCGTCGCGAGCAGCCCGAGCGGCACGACGAGCCGCCGCCAGCCGAGCCGGTACACCGCGAGGGCGAGGCCGGCGAGCGCCGCCGCCGCGACCGGCAGCCGCAGCGCGTCGGCGACGAACTCGACGAACGCGCCGGGCACCTTCGCGATGCCGCGCTCGCGGCCGAGCTCCTCCGCGAGCTCGCTCGTCCCGGTCAGCGAACGCAGCGGGTCGCCCGTCACGACGAGGTCGGTCAGCGCCCAGAGCACCGGCGCGATCGCGGACGCGAGCAGCAGCGGCACGCTTCGGCGCCACAGCGCGAACAGCCCCGCGAGCACCCACGCCTCGGGCCGCAGCAGCCCGGCGAGCACGAGCAGCGCCATGACCGCCGCTTCGCGGCGGACGGTCATCGGGGGGACGAGCCAGCGGGCAGGGCCCCAGGCGCGCCGCTCGGGTCCGTCGCCCTCTCCCTCCACGACACGCACCGCGGCCCAGAAGACCAGCGCGAGGAACGGGACGTCGACGTAGCCGCGCGCGGCGAGCAGCAGCAGCGAGAAGCTCGAGCCCGCGAAGAACGCTCCTCCGAGGGCGGGCCACAGCCCGAAGATCCGGCGGCCGAGACGGAAGACCGCCCAGACGAGCAGCACGAGCGACAGGACCGAGATGAGGACGATCGCGCGGTCGGCCCACCCGCCGACCACGACGCCGAGGATCGCCGCGACGACGAGCTCCAGCGGATGCTGCGTCGGTGCCTTGTACGCCTCGAATCCCGGCAGCTCGCCGTCGAGCATCTCCCGGCCCCAGACCAGGTGGTAGTACGCGTCGTAGTTGGGATACGTCGGCGCGACGAGGAAGAGCACGATCGCGGCGAGCGCGAGCAGCGCGACTCCCCCGCGCTCCCACGTCACGGATCCTCGCCGGCCAGGGCCGCGCCGGCGCCGAGCAGCGTCCACGTCAGGGGATCTTCCAGGAACGCCGCGTACATGAGCGAATGCGCGACGATCGCGACGAACGCCGCCGCGATTCCGGCCCGCGCCGGCGACAGCCCGGCCCGCCGCAGCAGCAGCGCGAGCGCGAACGCCAGCAGCGCCAGGTAGACGGCCAGGCCGACCAGGCCCTGCTCGGCGCCGACGGTCACCGGGATCGTGTGCGACGCGGCCGTCGCGCGCTGGTCCGAGGCCTTCTCCTGCCGCCGGTACTCGCGCCGGAACGTCCCCGAGCCGAAGCCCTGCACGGGCCGCTCGGCGGCCAGCTCGACGCCGCCCTTGACGAGCCGGAAGCGCCCGCTCGTGGTGTCGTTCGCGTCGCGGTCGAACCCGAGCTGCGACGGCGCCGCGAGCACGACGAGGACCGCGACCAGAGCCGCCGCTCCGACGGCGTAGAGCACCGGCCGCGCACGCCACCGCAGCGCGGCGAGGACCGCGAGCGCGACGAGCAGCGAG
>CADCVT010000423.1 GCA_902806215.1 uncultured Solirubrobacteraceae bacterium
AACTCGACGCCCTTCGCTTCCAGCTCCGCGCGCGCCGCAGCGACGTCGTCGACGTGGAGCGCGAGATGCCCGTTCTTCTGCGGGGCGAAGGGCATGCCGAACTTCTCGGGCTCCCAGACCGACAGGCAGGTCTCGCCGGCCCAGAACTCGGTGGCCTGCTTGTCGTCGGTCCGCAGTCCGAGCGTCTCGCCGTAGAACGTCCGCGCGCGCTCCGCGTCCTGCGAAGGGATCCCGACGTAGTCGAGCTTGGAGATCGTGGGCATGGGTGATGCACTCCTCTGAATCGGTGAACGTGGCGCAATCCTCACCGAGGTCGAGGACAGGTTGTGTCCTCAGTTCGTGACCGCGTCGAGCGCCTCGGCGATCACCGGCCGCCACGTCGCGTAGCCGCGCGCGCTGGGGTGGAAGTCGTCGGCCGCGAACAGCGTGCGATCGGCGGCGAACAGGTCGCTCGTCCTCGCCGCGACGGGAGCGAGGGTCGCGCCGAGGTCGTCGGCGGTCTTCGTGATGGCCTCGTTCATCTGCGCGGTGCGCCGTCCCGCGACCCAGCGCAGCGGCTGTGCGAAGCGCGGCACGACGCCAACCCCCGGCGATCCGGTCAGCACGATCGCGACCTCCGGGCTCGCCTCGCGCAGCGTCGCGACGGTCCGGCGCAAGCTGTCGGCGACCGAGCCGGTCGCGGTCAGGTGGGTCACGTCGTTGGCTCCCGCGGCGACGAGCACGACGTCGGGCTTGAAGCGGGCGGCTCGGTCGGCCTGGCGCTCGACGTCCTCCCATCGCGCGCCGGACTTCCCGACGTTGAGCAGCGCGACCGGTCGGCGCCGCGCGAGATGCTCGGCCGCGCCGACCGCGATCCCCTGCTCATACCGCGCGCCCTGCCCGACCGCCGTGGAGTCCCCGAGGACCGCGAAGCGCAGCGGCTCGCCGCTGCCGCTGCCGACCCGCTGCGGCGTCGTCGGGGGAGGCGTGAACGCGACGCCGTCCGGGCCCTGCAACGCCCAGATCGCCTCGGCGACGAGCAGCGCCGGCAGGGCGAGCAGCAGCGCGAGCGCGGCGAGGGTTCGGCGGAGCCATCGGCGGGACATGAACCGACGACTACGCGCAGCCCGCCGCATTGGATCGGCCGTCAAGCGATCGCGTGCAGTGGAGCCCGGCCGCGCTTGCCGGCCGCCTCGACGACCCCGACCGCGCGCAGGCAGTACAGCGTCCGCTGCGCGAGCATCGTGGTGCAGCCGAGCAGGCCCGCGAGCTCGCGCGTCGTGAACGCGTCGGAGGGGAGAGGTGGCAGCACGGCGAGGATGTCCTTCGGCGTGTTGATCACGACCCGGTCGAGGACCTCGACGAGCCGCCGTTCGCCAGGATCGCGCGTGCGGCGGCGCTTCTTGATCGGCTCGGGCCCGCGGACGTGGTCCTCGCGCAGCAGCAGCACCTCGATGACGAGGTTGGGGTGGGTCAGCAGCGACGGGAACGCGACGAGCTTGTCGAACACCGCGACGGCCGTCTCGCGCTTGGGCGAGCGGCGGGCGGCGAGGACCTCGCCGTGCTCGTCGACCCGGACGATCCGGCGCTCCGCCGCGACCGGGTGCACGACCCGGACCCGGTGCTCGTCGAGCAGCGCGTCGAGCTTCTTGCCGAGCGGCCCGAAGTTGCCGGTCTGCACCTCGACGAGCTCGCCGTCGGCGCGGACGAGGTCGATGACGTACCGGCCCACCGGCACCTCGAGCCGGTCGCCGGGAGCGGCGAGCAGCGCCTTCACGGCAGCGTGGAGCGGGCCCTCGCGCAGCTCCCCGATGCCGGGGGTCACGGAGTCGGCCGCCATCCGCTTGGACGATACTGCCGCCATCGGCCTTCTCGATCGCCTGCTCGCCAAGGGACGGTTCCCCACGCCCGTGGTTGCGGAGCTCCACCAAGAGCGCATCGTGCTGCTCGCTGAGGCCGTCCAGGCGTCGGTGAGCGGCGAGAACCTCCGCGCGGCCGGGGTCGCGAAGGGGAGAGCGCTCGCGGCGTTCGCGCTCGCCCAGCAGCGCCTCGTGCTCCACCTGATGGGCGCCCCGCTGCTCGACCTGACGTGGGACGGCGGCCAGGCGCGCGAGCTCGACCTCGCGGTCGTCGAGCACGGCCTGCGGATCGGCTTCGACGCGGCGCTCCTGGGGGAGGCGCGTGCAGGACGGGTCGTGGTGCTCCTGCGGGTCCCGGATCCAGCCGTCGCGCTCGCCGCGATCGAGCAGCGCAGGCGGCCGCTCGATCCCCGCCGCCACGTCCGCGATCGGCCCGATCCGCCCGACCTGTCGTGATGAGCTTTCGGGCCCGGCGCCGTCACAGAGGACATGAGCGACATCACCGCTGATCTCCAGTCCCTCGACGAGCAGGCGTTCGGCGCGCGCGTCGAGCCGCACCGCCGCGAGCTGCACGTCCACTGCTACCGGATGCTCGGATCGTTCGAGGACGCCGAGGACCTCGTCCAGGAGGCGTTCCTGCGGGCGTGGCGCCGGCGCGAGACCTACGCCGGCCGCGCCTCGCTGCGCGCCTGGCTGTACCGGATCGCGACGAACGCGTGCCTCGACGCGCTCGACAAGCGCCCGCGGCGCCCGACGCCCGAGGGGGAGGTCCTGTGGCTGCAGCCGTACCCGGACGAGCTCCTCGAGGAGCTGCCGGACCTCCGCGAGGGCCCCGAGGACGTCGCGCTGGCCAGGGAGACGATCGAGCTCGCGTTCATCGCGGCGATCCAGCACGTGGCGCCGCGGATCGAGCGGCCGCCTGCGCTGCTCGATCGCCGCAAGCACGGCCGCGGCATCCGGCGACCGCAGGAGCACCACCACCCGTCCGGCGCGCCCCTCCCCGATGAGCGCGGCGTCGAAGCC
>CADCVT010000424.1 GCA_902806215.1 uncultured Solirubrobacteraceae bacterium
CGGTCGCCGGCCAGCGGGACGCGCCGCTCGTTGTCCTCGAGGATCCGGGTGTTCTTCTTCTGCGTGAGGATCTCGAGCGCCGCGTCGTCGTACGCGGGCGCGAACAGGACCTCGATGAACTGCTCTGAGAGCTTCTCGGCCAGCGCGCGGTCGACCGCGCGGTTGAGCACGATGACGCCCCCGAAGGCGCTGATCGGATCGGCCGCGAAGGCGCGCTCGTACGCCTCCTGCGCGGTCCGGCCGATGGCCACGCCGCACGGGTTGTTGTGCTTGACGATGACGCAGGCCGGCACCTCGAACTCCCGCGCGACCCGCCGGGACGCGTCGAGGTCGAGCAGGTTGTTGTACGAGAGCTGCTTGCCGTGGTGCTGGCGGATCATCGACAGCACGTGCATGCGCGCGCCGACGCCGGCGTAGTAGGCCGCCCGCTGGTGGGGGTTCTCCCCGTACGGCAGGTCGACGACCTTCTCGAACGCCCGGACGTAGAGGTCGGGGAAGTCGTCGCCGCGCTCGGCGAACCAGCGCGCGATCGACGTGTCGTAGCGCGCGGTGTACGCGAACGCCTCCGAGCCCAGCGACTCGCGCGTCTGCGGCGAGATCGCGCCGTCGCCCGTCGCCAGCTCCTCGAGCACGGCGTCGTAGGACGCGGGCGAGACGACGACGGTCGTGTACGCGTGGTTCTTGGCCGTCGCGCGGATCATCGTCGGGCCGCCGATGTCGATCTGCTCGATCACGTCGGCGTCGCGGACGCCGCGGCGGGCCGCCGTGCGCTCGAACGGATACAGGTTCACGCAGACCAGGTCGACCGGCTCGATCTGGTGCTCCTCCATCGCGTCGACGTGCGGCTGGTGGTCGCGGACCGCGAGCAGCCCGGCGTACAGGCGCGGGTGGAGCGTCTTGACCCGGCCGTCCATGATCTCGGGGAACCCGGTGAAGTCCTCGATCGAGCGGACCTCGATGCCGGCGTTGGCAAGCTCGCGGGCCGTACCGCCCGTCGAGATGATCTCGACGCCCTGCTCGGCGAGGCCGCGGGCGAAGTCGACGATCCCCGTCTTGTCCGACACGGACAGCAGTGCCCGGCGGACCGTCACCGGCTGCGGGGTCGCGACGGTCATTGGCTGAGCGTGCGCCACGCGTGGAACCATAGGCAGTCTGGGTGTCGGTTGACGGCCGGGCGGGCAGATGCACGGCTCGTGAGCCGCGAAATTGGGAGGAAGCGATGACCGAGGAAGAGCGCGAGGAGACCGCCGGCGAGGCCGCGGACGCGATGGACCACGACGCCGATCGCATGGAGGATCGCCTCGAGTCGCTCGACTCGGACATCGACGAGGCGCAGAAGACGGCGGCGAACCGCCCGGAATCCGGCAGCGACGCGCTCGGTGACGTCGCGGGCGACTGGGAGGACGAGGCCGCGGGCGCCGACCAGGGCGACGACGCGACGGACGCTCCGAAGGACGACTCGTCGAAGCGCGACGCTGACGCCGACTGAGACCTGGGGCGCCGCCCCGGCCGAACAACTGTCAGTCAGGACGTGACGATCCTGTTGCCGTGGCGCTCACCACGACGCGCCGGGGGTTCTCCGCGGCGATCCGGACTCTTCCCTGACTGATTGCCTTGAGGGCCTCGGGCAGCAGCGCGTGCTCGAGAGGACGCAGCGCGTTGTGCAGCTCGACAGGGTCATGGGTCTCGATAGGGATCGCCTGCTGGGCGATGACCGCGCCCGTGTCGACGCCCTCGTCGAGGAAGTGGACCGTGACGCCGGTGACCTTCGCGCCGTAGGCGATCGCCTGCTCGATCGCGCGCAGGCCGGGGAAGGCCGGCAGCAGCGACGGGTGGACGTTGACGACGCGCTGGGGGAACCGGTCGAGGAAGGCGCTCGTCAGGATCGCCATGTAGCCGGCGGTGACGACGAGCTCGACGTCACGCTCGGCGAGCCAGGCGGCCATCGCCGCGTCGCGCGCCTCGCGGTCCTCGTACTCGCCGCGGACGAAGACCGCCCGCTCGACGCCGGCGGCGTCCGCCCGCTCGAGCGCGCGGGCGTCCGGCTTGTCCGACGCGACCGCGACGACGTCGATCGCCCGGTCGTCGAGGAGCGTCTGGAGGTTCGTCCCCGAGCCACTGGCGAGGACGCCGACCTTCATGCGACCTCGAGCTTCGGGTAGTGCCCGCCGGTCGACCGCAGGCGCCCGGCGGCGATGAGCTCGTCGACACGCGCGAGCACCTCGTCGTTGCGCATGTGCGCGAACGAGCCGTAACCCGGCAGCCCGTCGTAGGAGTACTTGACGACCACCTTGGACTTGCCGCCGCGCAGGATCTCGACCGCGCGGGTCCGCCCGACGAGCGGCTCGGCGGTCTGGATGACGTCGAAGATGGCGGAGTCGAGGTCGGTCCCGCCGCTGACGCCGCCCGCCTTGCGCACCGGCTCGGGCGGCACGGGGACCGTCGAGGGGTCGCAGACGTCGCAGCACGGGACGCCGGGGTCGGGCGCGGGCGCGGCCGGGTCGCCGAAGTGCCGCAGGATCGCCTGGCGGCGGCAGGCGTTGCCCTCGACGAAGCCCCAGACCGCGCGGTACTGGCGCCAACGCACCTTGGTTCCCTCGGCGGCGAGCGTCTTGCACGCCGCGCGGGCGCGGGCGTCGAACTCCCCGTTGACGCGCCCGCGGACCCGGTCGGGCGACGACGGCGCGGGCTGGATGACGCCGGCGCGCGACAGGTAGCCGATGATCGCCCGGATCGCGTCGTCCTCGACGTCGCCGGTCACGAGCTCGTCGAGGCCGACGTCGAACCGCCCGCCGACCGCCGAGCTGAGCAGCCGCCGCGCGACCTGCACGATCTGCGCCTCGTCGACCTCGCCGCGCTGGATGAAGAAGACGTGCAGGCCCTTGTCGCGGCCCTCGGCGAAGAGCAGGCACCGCGCGGGCCGGCCGTCGCGGCCCGCGCGCCCGGCCTCCTGGTAGTAGGCCTCGACCGAGCCCGGCACGGACTCGTGGCAGACCGTCCGCACGTCGGCCTTGTCGACGCCCATGCCGAACGCGTTGGTCGCCACGACGACGTCGACCTCGCCGCTCATGAACCGCCGCTGCGCCTCGGCGCGCGCATCGCGCCGCAGCCCCGCGTGGTACGCGACGACCTCGCAGCCCAGCGACCCCTGCAGCTTGGCCGCAAGCTCGTCGGTGCGCGCGCGGGTCCCCGCGTAGACGATCGCCGGCAGCGCCCCCTCGTCCGACAGCGTCGAGATCAGCCGGCGCTCCTTGTCGGTCTTCGACTTGCACGGCACGACCGTGAAGGAGAGGTTCGGCCGGTCGAAGCCGGTCGAGACCCGCACCGGGTCCTGCAGCGCGAGCCGCGAGACGATGTCGGCGGCGACCTGTGGCGTGGCGGTCGCGGTCGACGCGACGATCGCCGACGCCCCGAGCCAGCGGGCCGCGTCGCCGAGCCGGAAGTAGTCCGGGCGGAAGTCGTGGCCCCACTGCGAGACGCAGTGCGCCTCGTCGACCACGAAGAGCCCGATGCGTGCGCCGCGGATCTGCTCGAGGAACGCCGGCGACGAGAACCGCTCGGGCGCGACGTAGAGGATCTGATGGTGGCCCTCCCTCGCGCGCTTGATGACGGCGCGATTGATCGAGGAGTCCTGCTGTGAGTTGACCAGCGCCGCCTTGCCGGGCCGAGCCCGCTCGAGCGCCTCGACCTGGTCCTGCATGAGCGACACGAGCGGGGAGACGACGAGCGTCAGGTCGTCGCGCATGAGCGCGGGCAGCTGGTAGCAGAGCGACTTGCCCGCGCCGGTGGGCATGACGACCAGCACGTCGCGCCCGGCGACCGCCGCCGAGACCGCTTCCTCCTGTCCCGGGCGGAAGCCGTCGAAGCCGAAGTACTCCTGCAGGGCGTCACGCGGTTCCATCGCGCTGCGCACGCTATCCCCGTCTCCGGCCGGAGCAAATGCCCCGAACGACAGCTGTGACAGATCGGTCACAGAGTGGTGCGCTCCCGTGCCACGTCGATCATCCCCTCAGTTTGACGCGTGCGCCAGCGGGAGAACCTACGTGGCGTGCAGCCCCACCCCGCCGCCCGCGTCCTCCTCTTCTACGCCGCCTGCATGGCGCTGATGCTGGTGGCCGCGCTCTCGATCGCGGTCTTCCGCAACGGGCCCGCCGCCACCGCGGTCGACGGCCGCTCCGCGGACACGGTCCGTCCGGTCGAAGCCCGCGTCAGGTAGTCGCGGTCACGAGCGGGAGCTCGTGCTCGAAGGCGAACTTGCCCGCCTGGGCGTCGCCGGTCTCGCCGTCGCTCAGCGGGTACTCGCCGCTGAAGCAGGCGTCGCAGTGCGTGTCGCGTGATCCGCGGATCGCCTTGTAGACGCCGCCGAGCGACAGGTAGGCGAGCGAGTCGCACCCGAGCTCTTCTGCGATCTCCGCCTCCGTGCGCTCGTGCGCGATCATCTCCTCGCGCGTCGACATGTCGACCCCGTAGTGGCAGGGGTTGCGGATCGGCGGCGCGGAGATGCGCATGTGGACCTCGAG
>CADCVT010000425.1 GCA_902806215.1 uncultured Solirubrobacteraceae bacterium
GCGTCCCGCTCATCCTCATCGGGCACACGCGCGGCCTGGCCTGGAGCCACACGGTCTCGACCGCGTTCCGCTTCACGCCGTTCGAGCTGACGCTCGTCCCCGGCTCGCCCACGACCTACCTCGTCGACGGCCAGCCGAAGGAGATGCAGCGCGACGTCGTGAAGGTCCAGGTCAAGGGCGAGGACGGCAAGCTCGTCGACCAGGAGCGCACGCTGTACTCGACCGAGTACGGGCCGATGGTCGACGACCTCGTCGGCGTCCCGCTGCCGTGGGGACAGGGCAAGGCGTTCGCGATGGGCGACGCCAACGCCCAGAACTTCCGCTACCTCAACCACTTCTTCGAGACGAACATGGCCCAGGACGTCCGCGAGTACGACGCGGTCATCCGGCGCAACCAGGGCATCCCGTGGGTCAACTCGATCGCGGCCGACTCCAAGGGCGAGGCGTACTACGCGGACATCTCGGTCGTCCCGCACGTCACCGACGACAAGGCGCAGACGTGCAACACGGCGCTCGGGCGGGCGACGTTCCAGGCCCTTCGTCTGCCGGTGCTCGACGGGGCGCGCAGCTCGTGCAACTGGGGCAAGGACCCGAGCGCGGTGGCGCCCGGCATCCTCGGGCCGAAGGAGCACCTGCCGTCGATGTTCCGCAACGACTACACGATGAACGCCAACGACTCGTACTGGCTGTCGAACCTCAAGCAGCCGCTCGAGGGCTTCCCGCGGATCGTCGGCGACGAGCGGACCGCCCGGTCGCTGCGCACGCGGATCGGCCTGATCATGATCGACGGCAAGAAGATGACCCTGCAGGGCCTGCAGGACACGGTCTTCAACAACCGCCAGTACGCGGGTGAGCTGTGGCGCGACGAGGCCGTCGCGGGCTGCCAGCGCAACCGCGAACTCGCCGACGCGTGCGAGGTGCTGAAGAAGTGGAAGGTGCGCCACGACAACGACTCGAAGGGCGCCCTGCTGTGGCGGCGCTTCGCGCAGCGGCTCATCGGCGGCGGCGCGACGTCCCCGCCGGCGCCGTTCGAGGTGCCGTTCGACCCCAAGGACCCGGCCAACACGCCGCGCGGGCTGCGCGAGGAGGAGCCGCGCGTGTCGCAGGCGCTGCGCGACGCGGTCGCCGAGCTCAAGGGCCTGGAGATCCCGCTCGACGCGCCGCTCGGCGCGGTGCAGACCGAGGATCGTCCCGGCGGCGAGCGGATCCCGATCCACGGCGGCCCGGGCACCGCGGGCGTCTTCAACGCGATCAACGTCCAGACGGCCGACCTGAAGAAGAAGACCGGCTACGGCACGATCCCCCACGGCTCCTCGTTCGTGCAGGCCGTCCAGTTCGTCGACGGACCCTGCCCGGTGGACCCGCGCACGATCCTCACGTACTCGCAGTCGGCCAACGCGACGTCGCCGTGGCACTCCGACCAGACGCGGATGTTCTCCCGCAAGCAGTGGAACGCGCCGCCGTTCTGCGAGGCCGACGTCGAGCGCCAGGCGCTCTCGACCACCGCGCTGCGCGCGAGCTCGCCGGTCGTCTCGACCGAGGGCTGCCGGGCGAGCTCGAGCCTCGGCGGCGCGCGGGCCCGCGCCCGCGGTCGGCGCATCGAGGTGTCGGTGCCGGCGGGCGTCACCGCCGAGGTCGTGCGCGGAAAGCGGCGGGTGGCGAGCTTCGCCGGACCGACTCGCCGGCTCGTGACCGCGGGCCGCGCGGGGACGTACCTCGTGCGCTTCCGCGCTCAAGGCGAGCTCAGCCGGGCCGGGTTCGTGCGCCGCGGAACGCGGGTGCGAGCGCTGCCGTCGTTCGAGCGCCGCTCACCCTGCGGGCTCATCCGCGCGGCGTCGCTGCTGACGCCGACGATCGGCCGGTCGCTCACGGTCAACGTCGGGCTGACGCAGCGCGGCAGGGTGTCGGTGCGCGTGACCCGCGGCGGGCGGACCGTCGCCCGGTCCGCGCCGCGGCGCGTCACCACGCTCCACAAGCTGCGGATCCGCGGTTCGCGCCTGAGGAAGCGCGGCACCTACCGGGTCACCGTGGTGGCAACGGCTGGACGTGAGCGCGCCACCGTGCGGCTCAATGCTGTGCGTCCCTAGCAACTTTCGAGGTGTCTGTGGTCTGATGGTCCCATGCGCCATCGGATGCTCATCGTCCTCATCGCCCTGCTCACGTTCACCGCGGTCGCCACGGCGAAGACGGTGAACGGCGGCCGGGGTGCCGACAGCCTCAGCGGAACGGCTCAGGACGACCGTCTCAACGGCAACGGCGGCAACGATCGGCTCCGAGGCGAGGGCGGCGACGACAGCCTCGACGGCGGCCGTGGCGACGACACGATCTTCGGCGGCTTCGGCGCGGACGAGATCGAGGGCGGCGACGGCCACGACGTGATCGAGGGCGGGCCCGGCGGGGACGTCATCCGCGGTGGCCGCGCGCCGGACACGATCAACGGCGGCGACAACAACGACGTCATCTACGGCGGCTCGGGCGTCGACACCGTCAACTGCGGCGCCGGCTTCGACACCGCCTACTACAACCTCAACAGCGAGCGGCGCAGCCGCTACAACGGCTGCGAGCGCCTCGTCAAGGAGAACACCGGGACGACCCGCTCCTGCCGCGCCGGCGGGACCGACGGCCCCGAGACGCTCCTCGGCGGCAGCGGCGCGGGCGCGCGCCGCGGCGAGGGCGGCGACGACTACGTCGAGGGCGCGGGCGGCAGCGACAACCTCTTCGGCGGCGCGGGCGACGACCAGATGTTCGGCCGCTTCGGCGACGACTCGATCGAGGGCGGACCCGGCGACGACTCGATGGAGGGCGGCCAGGGCAACGACCGCATCGACGGCGGCAGCGGCAACGACACCATCAACGGCGGCTTCGGCACCGACACGATCGACTGCGGCGACGGCGACGACACGCTGATCTCCTCCGGCGGCGGCGACACCGCCGTCAATTGCGAGAGCCGGCGCTAAGCGCTCGCGGGGACCGCGCCGCCGCGCCGCGCGTGATCGAGCTCCGCAACAGCCAGACGCCCGACGTCACGGTCGCCGTGCTCGTCACCCGCGAGCCGACGATGGTCGGGCCGAGCCTCGAGGCGGTGGCACGGGCGCTGCCGCCCGACGTGGCGACCGAGGTCGTGCTCGTGCTGAACCGAGCGCTCGGACACGCGGGCGCTCGTCGCCGTCGTCGCCGCCCGCGCCCCCTACGTGGCGATCGTCCACGAGGACACCCATCCGCGCGCCGGATGGATCGAGGGGCTGCTCGCCGCGGCGCGGGCGAACCCGCGGGCGTTCCTGCTGGGCAACCGGATCCTCCACACCGACGGATCGATTTGGAGCGGCGGCTGGATCACGTGGCGCGACGGCTGGACCACGCCGCTCGACGCACGCAGCGCACCGCAGCTCATGGCCGCGGCCGGGCCCTACGTCGTCGACTGGGTCGGCAGCGCCTCGATGCTCCTGGACCGCGCCGCGTTCCAGGCGATCGGCGGCTTCGACGAGTGGACGTTCCCTGCCGTCAGCACGAACATCGGGCTCGGCATGGCGGGCGCGCAGGTCGGCCGGACGTCCGTGGCCACGCCGCACTCGGCGGTGGTGCACGCGACGCAGGCCATGGTGCACGGCCACCGCGGGCTCTACTCGAGCCCGCTCTACCGCGAGTTCCTCATCGGGCGCTCGACGCGGCGGCTGCGCGAGAAGTGGAGCGACGTCCTCGACACCGACTACGAGCCGCGCGACGTCGAGGCGGCGATCGACGACCCGGTCGAGCACGCCCGCGCGCTGGCGGCGACGGCCGCGCGATCGAACCGGCCTCCTGCCGCTTCACCGCCTCCCTCGCGCCAGTCGCGCGAGCTGAGCGCGCCCGGCGGCGGCTGGCCCGGCGCGTTCGACGAGGGAGCCCGCGACCGGCTCGTGGAGGCCCAGCGCGAGGTCGACGCCGAGTTCGATCGCTGGGTCATCGAGGACCACGGGCAGTTGCGTGCGCGGATCCTCGAGCTCGACGCGGGCGCGGCCGAGGCCGCGCGGGCGCACGACAGCGCGGTCGCGCAGGTCCACGACCTGAGCGCCGAGTGCGATCGGCTACGCGCACGCGTGGCCGAGCTCGACGAGAGCGCCCGCGAAGCCGCGCGAGCGCACGACAACGCGCTCGAGCAGCTCCAAAGCCTCCAGCGGGAGCGCTGACCTGGCGAACGTACGCCCAGGGGGGCCAGAGGCCCCCTTCGCGTACGTTCGCGGCCTACTTCAGGTCGGCGGTGCGGAGGGCCGCCCGCAGGCGGGTCGGCGACGACGCCGTCGCGCGCGACGCGAGCGCGGTGAACGTCACCCGTCCGCGGCGCACGCCGTAGACGATGGTGTTCCGGCCACCGCGCACGCGACGGGTCCGCAGCGTCGATCCAAGCCGCTTCGTCCGCTTCGCGATGAGCCGGACCGGCTTGCCCGCGCCGACGCCCGCGTAGCGGTGGTACGGCGCGGTGCTGCCGACGAGCTCGACGCTCCCGTCCTGCGTGAGAACCGCCGTCACCGCCCCGCCGCGGGTCCCGTCGTTGCACCACGTGAACACCCGGGCGACGCGTCGCTCGGGCTGCCCGGCGCTGCGCAGCAGCCGCTCGGGCCGCATGCCGAGGCGGATCTCGCCGAGACCGTCGGCGATGAACCGCCGCTGCGCCGCGCGGCACTCCGGGCCGGGAACGCCGTCGGCGCGCTCCCACATCTGGAGGTACGCCTCCGCGCCGTTGAGGAGGTCCTGCGCGACCTCCGGGCCGCCGACGTTGCGGACGTCCTCCATGAGGTCCGGGTACAGCCCGAAGTGGGCGGTGCCGTCCTTGTTGAGGTCCCAGGTCCGCGTCCCGGTCTTGTTGCGGTCGAGCTTCGTGCTGCCGTCGAGCGACGTGAACGGATAGACGACCGGGTTCTTCTCGTTGCCCGGCCGCGGCGGGCCCTGCGACGCGAAGCCGTTCATGTCGGTCGACCAGCCGGTGCCGTAGAGGAACCGCTTGTTGCGGAACGGCTTGAGCTCGTTCCACTGTTTGAGGAACTTCTCGACCGTCTTCTCGGCCGGCGTGACGACGCCACCCAGCTGCATGATCCGCCGGTAGGCGTCGGGCGTGCTCCAGCTGTGCGAGGACAGGACGCCGCCGTACTTGTTGGCCTCCATGATCGACAGCGCCTGGTCGCGGCCGACGACGCTCATGTGGTCGGGATCGAAGAGCATCCTCTTGTCGATCATGCGGCGCACGAGATACGCGCCGAGCTCGGTCAGCCCGTACTGGTTGCAGTGCGGCGCCGGCGGATACACCGGGGTCGCGCCGCTCGGCAGGAAGCGCCCGCCGATCGCGCCGACGAGCTCGTCGCGCTCGCCCTGCGGCGGCGACGTGACCTGCGGCTCGTCGTGGTCGTGATCGCCGTGCGGCTTCTGGCACGTCTCCATGTCCCAGAAGTGCCCGGAGTCCTGGAACTGGCCGGTGTTCGTGAGGATGCCGGTCTGCCCCGCGTCGCCGGCCACGCCGGTGAACGCGTTGTCGAGCTTGTTGACGAGCTCCATCTGCCGGACGCCCATCGCGTGGACCTCGTCGAGCTGGCGGTCGATCTGCGCCTTGTCGCACTGCGGGATGTAGTTGATCTCGCCGCAGTCGAAGAGCTTCGACGTCTCGATGCCGAGGACGAGCGCGAGCTTGCCGTCGTTGATGACCTCGCGCGCCTCGAACGGGCTGCGCACGATCCGCAGCCAGCCCTTGCCGGGGCCGCCGTGCTGCGCGTCGATGTAGTCGATCATCTCGTCGATCCGCTTGCGCTG
Organism: uncultured Solirubrobacteraceae bacterium; assembly: GCA_902806215.1. Taxonomy (GTDB): domain Bacteria; phylum Actinomycetota; class Thermoleophilia; order Solirubrobacterales; family Solirubrobacteraceae; genus CADCVT01. The sequence goes on from CADCVT010000425.1 coordinate 5,779, forward strand.
GATCCGGATGTTCTCCATCTCGTTGCAGCGGTTGCGCTTGAGCGGATAGACCTCGCACAGCACCTCGTTGTCGACGAGGAGGTTCGTGTAGAGCCGCATCCCGCCGCGCCACGCCCGCTCGAGCCACTTGTAGTAGGCCTGCTCGTGCGTGTAGGTCTTGAAGTGCGGCCAGCCGGTGAAGCTCGGCCAGCCGTCGGTGTTGTGCCCGGTCGTCGTGCCGGCCTGCGCGTTCTCGAGCGCGCCGCCGATGCCGCCGGGCCCGTGGTCGGGGCAGTCCATGAGCGCGACGGTGATCCCGAGCGGGTGCCACGGACGGCCGCAGTGGACTGAGCCGCCGATGAACTCGAACGCCATCCCGTGCAGGTGCGTCTCGATCAGACCCTTGGTCTCGCCGAATGCGGTCGGCCCCTGGTACGGCTCGCCGGTGGCGTTGACCTCGGCCTCGGGGAACGCGCGACAGGCCTTGGCGGGGACGAACGAGAACGACGAGGAGCGCTCGCCGGTCGTCAGGATGCCGCCGGTCGCCGCGGCCAGCTTCGCGTCGCCGCCGTGCAGGGCGAGCCGAAACGCGTCGCCGCCGGCGTCGTCGAGGCGCCAGTCGCCGCTCGCGTCGGGCGCCGACGTCAGCGACGCGCGGCCCGTGCCCGTGGTGAGGAACGACCCGTCGCGAGCCATGAGCAGGTAGCGCCCGAGGGCGGTGGCCTGCATGCGGAAGCCCTCCGCCGAGTCGGCGGAGGCCGCCGTCGCGCGCCACCCGTCGCCGTCGCGGACGACGAACCGGCCCGAGTCGGCGTCGCGCATCGCGTAGCACCCGCCGGCGAACGCGTAGCGGTCGGAGGCCGAAGCGGAAGCGGCCGACAGGAGCGGAGCGAAAACGAGAAGCGCGAAGAGCGCCAGCCGGGGGGACATCGAGCAGGTTCTACTCCGATCCCCGCCCGAGCGGCGCGGTTGCCTCGACCGCGCGAACGTCCGTCGGTCCCCCCTAGAGGTCGTACTCCCGGACGTTCGCGGTGAACGGGGGGAGCTTGCCGGCCCAGGGGGCGGCCTCCTCGCACTGCGCGGCGACGCGGATGAGCAGGTCCTCGCGGCCGTACGGCGCGCTCAGCTGCGCGCCGACCGGCAGACCGCCGGCGGTCCAGTGCAGCGGCAGCGAGATCGCCGGCGCGCCGGTCATGTTCATCCCGGCGGTGAACGCGGCCGACGGCGTCGCGCGCACGATCGGCATCAGCGGCTGCTCCTCGTTCGTGGCGAACGTGCCGAGCGGCGGGGCGGGCTCTCCGGTCGTCGGCGTGAGGATGAGGTCGTAGCCGCTCTCCTCCTGCCACGCGGCCATCTTGTACGCGAGGACCTGGTGATGCTCGACCGCGGTGAGGAAGTCGGCCGCGCTGACGCCGCGGCCGAGGTCGGCGAGCGCCTCGGTCAGCGCCTCGACGTCGTCCTCGGTGATCGTCGTCTCGGTCCTGCGCGACCAGTAGTCGAGTACCCACGCGACGCCCGCTCCCCACCGCTGGAGGAACGTCTCGGTCACGCCGTCGGCGTCGAGCTCGGCCAGCTCGACCTCGTCGACGCCGTGCCCGAGCGACTCGAGCAGGCGCGCGGCCACCTGCGCCGCCTCGACGCAGTCGGGGTGCGTCTCGTACTGGCGCCCGGGCGGGGCGGTGCGCATCGCGATCCGCAGCGGGCGGTGCTCGGCGGTCAGCTCGGCGACGAGCGGACCGGGCAGCGCGGGCGCGGCGTACGGGTCGCCTGGCGTGGAGCCCATGACCGCGTCGAGGATCGACGCCGTGTCGCGCACCGAGCGGGTGAGGACGCCCTCGTTCACGAGCCCGGCCATGACGTCGCCCATGTCGCGTCCGAGCGAGATCCGCCCGCGCGAGGGCTTCAGGCCGACGAGGCCGCAATGCGCCGCCGGGATGCGGATCGACCCGCCGCCGTCGTTGCCGTGCGCCGCCGCGACCACGCCGGCCGCGACCGCTGCCGCCGACCCGCCGCTCGAGCCGCCGGGTGTGTGGCCCGTGTTCCACGGGTTCCTCGCGGCGCCGAACTCCTCGGTCTCGGTCGTCGGCAGGATCCCGAACTCGGGCACGTTCGTCTTGCCGCAGAAGACGAAGCCGGCCGCGCGGAACCGCGCCGCGAGCACGGTGTCCTCGCGCTCGACCCAGTTGATCTCCTTCAGGAAGCGCGAGCCCTCGTACATCGGGTCGCCCTCGCTGTGGCAATGGAGGTCCTTGAGCAGGAACGGGACGCCGCGGAACGGCCCCTCGGGCAGGTCGGGCGCCGCCGCCGCGGCGCGCGCCTTGTCGAACAGCGGCGTGACGACCGCGTTGAGCTCGGGGTTCGTCGCCTCGATCGCGGCGATCGCCTCGTTGACGAGCTCGGCGGGAGAGGCGGCACCCGAGCGGACGAGCTCGGCCTGGTCAGTTGCGTCGCGCATGCGCCTACGGCGTCAGGGAGCGAAGCGGAACGGGATGACGTCGTTGTCGAGCGGCAGGCCGAGCTTGTCCGGCGCGCGATGCTCGTACAGCGTCGTCGGGAAGTTGACCGCGACGACGTCCTTCGTGCCGAGCCCGCGCAGCGCGTGCCAGACGCCCGGCGGGATGCGGAGCATCTGGCGGCGCATCTCCGTGAGGACCAGCTCGGTGACCAGGCCTCGCGTGGGTGAGCCGTCGCGGTCGTCGTAGAGGACGATCTCGAGCTCCCCGAACAGCAGCGTGTACCGGTCGGCCTTGTCCTCGTGCAGGGCCCAGCCCTTGACCACCCCCGGACGCACGGTGAAGAGGTACGAGTTCGTCAGCGGCTCGTCGACGTCGTCCCACCGCGGGTCCATCAGCTCGCAGACCGAGCCGCGCCGGTCGACGTGGGTGACGAGGTCGCGTACGAACGCGCCCTCGGGCAGGGTCTGGAGGCGTTCGCCGTCGGCCGTGACGGTCGCGCGTTCGCGGACGGACATGGAAAGGACGCTATACCGTCGAGAGCGTCGTGGTCACCTTTCGAGTCAGCGAGAGGCCGGACGTCTCGGTCGTGGTGCTCGTCACGCGCGAGCCCGAGCTGGTGCGGCCGAGCCTCGAGGCACTCGCGCGGTCGCTGCCGGCCGAGCTGGCGACGGAGGTCGTGCTCGTCGTCAACACGACCCGCGAGGACACCCGGGCGTTCATCGCCGACGGCGTGGGCGGCGCGCGCATCGTCGACTCCCCGGTCAACTGCGGAACCGCCGTCGCCTGGAACGTGGGCTTCGCGCTCGCGCGCGGCGCGCACGTCGCGCTCGTGCACGAGGACACCCACCCGCGACCCGGCTGGCTCGAAGGGCTCACGGCCGCGGCCTTCGCGACCCCTCGGGCGCTCGTCGTGACCAACCGCATCCTCAACACGGACGGATCGACGTGGAACGCCGGCTGGATCATCTGGCGCGACGGATGGACGACGACGCTCGACGAGCTCACCGCACCGGAGCTGCTCGCGTCGCCGGAACCGTACCCCGTCGACTCCGCCAGCTCGGCCTCCATGCTCGTCGACCGGGCCGGGTTCCTCGAGGTCGGCGGGTTCGACGAGAGGACGTTCCCGACCGTCACCACGAACGTCGACTTCGCGCTCGCCACCTGGCGGGCCGGGCGGACGATCGTGGCGACGGCGCAGCCGACGGTCGTCCACGCCACCTCCGCGATGGTCCACGCGCAGCGCGGGCTGTACTCGAGCGTGCTGTTCCGCGAGTTCCTCATCCGCCGCGCCACGCGCCGGCTGCGCGACAAGTGGGAGGACGGGCTCGACCGCGGCTTCGTGCCGCGCGACGGCGACCGCGACCCCACCGGCGATCGCACGGCACACGTCCCCGCCATCGCCGCGACGGTCGCACGGGCCGAGCGTCCGCCGCCGCCCGCCACGCCGCCGTCGCTCCAGAGCCGCCATCTCAGCGCGCCGGACGGCGGTTGGCCGACGGAGATCGACGCGCCGACCGCCGCGCGGCTGGTCGAGGCGCAGCGCGAGGTCGACGCCGAGTTCGACACGTGGGTGCTCGACGAGCGGGCACGGCTGCAGGCCCGGATCCTCGAGCTCGACGCGGGCGTGCGCGAGGCGACACGGGCCCACGACGACGCGATCGACGCGATCCGCGAGCTCGAAGACGGCGCACGCGGGGCGACGCAGGCACACGACAACGCGGTCGACGCGCTGCGACGGGTCACCGCGGAGCGCGACATGTGGAAGGCGAAGGCGAACGAGCGCCGCTAGTGGGGTCTGACCCCTTTCTCAGTGGGATTGACTCAGATCCTGGTACTCTTGCTCGTGCAACCTTCTACCTCCCCAAAGGTTTCTCTGTGGATCATCAGCACGCACTTCTCCTCGTTCCGCTCGACGACACCGTCGTCTTCCCCACCATGGACGTGACCCTCCCCGTGGACGTCGCGGGCGAGGACCGCGTGCTTCTCGTGCCCCGGCACGACGGCGAGTTCGCCAAGGTCGGGACCATCGCGACGGTCAACGAGATCGTCCGCCTGCCCGGCGGCGGTCGCGGCGCGGCGCTCGAGGGCGTCTCGCGCGGTGTCATCGTCGGCGCGGCCCAGACCGACCCCCAGGGCCGCCTGCGCGTCACCGTCGAGGAGCACGTCGACGACGTGCCGTTCACCGGCCGCACGCGCGAGCTCGAGACCGACTACCGCGCGGTCGTCGAGGAGATCCTCGAGCTGCGCGGCGACGACGGCCGCGTGGCCGCGTTCCTGCGCAGCATCGTCGAGCCCGGCCCGCTGGCCGACACCAGCGGCTACTCCCCCGACCTGAGCTTCGAGCAGCGCGTCCGCCTGCTCGAGATCACCGACGTCACCGAGCGCCTCGAGCTCGCCCTCGAGTTCCAGCGCGAGCGCCTCACGCAGATGCAGGTGCGGCGCAAGATCCGCGACGACGTCGAGTCCGGCGCGCAGAAGCAGCAGCGCGAGTACTTCCTGCGCAAGCAGATGGAGTCGATCCGGCGCGAGCTCGGCGAGGACGAGGGCTCGGTCTCCGAGGACCTCCGCACGAAGATCGAGGAGGCCGGGATGCCGGCCGACGTCGAGGAGCAGGCCCTGCGCGAGCTCGGCCGCCTCGAGCGCTCGGGCGAGCAGGGCGGCGAGGCGCAGATGCTGCGCTCCTACCTCGACTGGCTCATCAGCGTGCCGTGGAGCAAGCGCTCCGACGAGGTCCTCGACCCCGTCAAGGCACGCGAGGTGCTCGACGCCGACCACGCCGGTCTCGAGGACGTCAAGGACCGCATCGTCGAGTACATCGCCATCCGCAAGCTCCGCACCGAGCGCGGGATCGAGGCCGACAAGAAGAGCGGCGCGATCCTCACCCTGATCGGGCCCCCGGGCACCGGCAAGACGTCGATCGGCGAGTCGATCGCCCGCGCGACCGGGCGCGAGTTCGTCCGCATGTCGCTCGGCGGCGTGCGCGACGAGGCCGAGATCCGCGGCCACCGGCGCACGTACATCGGCGCGCTCCCGGGCCGGCTCATCCGTGCCCTGCGCGACGCCGGGACGATGAACCCGGTGATCATGCTCGACGAGGTCGACAAGGTCGGCGCCGACTGGCGCGGCGACCCGAGCTCGGCCCTGCTCGAGGTGCTCGACCCGGCGCAGAACGACACGTTCCGCGACCACTACCTCGACGTCGAGATCGACCTGTCCGAGGTCATGTTCATCGCCACGGCCAACATGGCCGAGACGATCCCGGGCCCGCTGCTCGACCGCATGGAGGTCATCCGCTTCGACGGCTACACCGTCGAGGAGAAGACCGCGATCGCTCGCGACTACCTGCTCAAGCGCCAGCGCGAGCGCAACGGGCTGCGCGAGGACGAGGTCGCCGTCGGCGACGAGATCCTCCGCACGATCGTCAGCGACTACACGCGCGAGGCCGGCGTGCGCAACCTCGAGCGGACGCTCGGGACCGTGCTGCGCAAGGTGGCGACGAAGGTCGCCAGCGGCACCGCGACACCGCCGGTGACAGTCGACGTGGAGACGCTGCGCGACGCCCTCGGGCGGCAGAAGTTCTTCCAGGAGGCCGCGATCCGCACGGCAGTGCCGGGCGTCGCGACCGGCCTGGCGTTCACGCCCGTCGGCGGCGACGTCCTCTTCGTCGAGGCCAACGCGATGAAGGGCAAGAGCGGTCTGACCCTCACCGGGCAGCTCGGCGACGTCATGAAGGAGTCCGCGCGCATCGCGCTCACCTACGTGCGAGCGCACGCGGCCGACCTCGGCATCGACGAGGACGGGTTCGAGGACCGCGAGTTCCACGTCCACGTCCCCGCGGGAGCGATCCCGAAGGACGGCCCGAGCGCGGGCGTCACGATGACGACGGCGCTCGCGTCGCTGCTCACCGGCCGCCCGGTCAAGCACACGGTCGGCATGACCGGCGAGGTCACGCTGCAGGGCCGGGTGCTGCCGATCGGCGGCCTGAAGCAGAAGGTGCTCGCCGCCCACGCGTCGGGCCTGACCGACGTGATCATCCCCGAGCGCAACCGGGCCGAC
>CADCVT010000426.1 GCA_902806215.1 uncultured Solirubrobacteraceae bacterium
GTGCCGAGGCTGATGAGCGTGTCCATCGTGGCCGTGGCGTGCTTGAGGTTCGCCCACGCGGCGCGGTGAAACGGCCAGGCGCCCCAGAGGATCACCGGCCTCGTGCGGTTGAGCACGAGCCATTGCCAGTAGTCGAACTGGAGCGCGGGGACCATCGAGAGGACGAACGCGACGAGCGCGAGCGGCAGCGACACGAGCATCCGGTGGCGCAGCGGCGCGAGCTCGTCGACCTCGGCCGGCTCGGCGCCGCCCGGGTCGTCGGTCGGCAGCACGGCCTGGTAGCCGGCCTCCTCGACCGCCTGCACGAGGCGCTCGGGCGCGACGGCCTCGGGATCGAAGTCGACGGTCGCCTTCTCGGTCGCGTAGTTGACCGACGCGGTGACGCCGTCGAGCCTGTTGAGCTTGCGCTCGATGCGGTTCGCGCAGGACGCGCACGTCATGCCGGTGATCGGCAGCTCGACGTGATCGGTGGTGGCGGGCACGGTCACCTCACCTCCTCGGTGAAGGCCACGGTGTGCACGCGGCCCTCGTGCTGGAACTGCAGGAACAGGCGGTAGCGCCCGGCGGTCTCGAGCTCGGTCTCGAACGCGACCGCGTCGCCGTCGTCGTGCTCGCTCGGATGGACATGCAGGAAGGCCAGGTCGCCCTCGCGCAGCGCGACCAGGTGGCCGCCGGCGCCGAGGTAGGGCTCGGTCCTGACGGTCTTCCCGTCGCGGCTGATGGTGAACTCGAGCTCGTTGCCGCGGCGCTCGAGTGCGACGTCGTAGCCGCCGTCGCTCGTCGCCGTCCGCGAGGGGGCGGGCAGCGGCCGCAGGTCGGCCGCGCCGTCGACGCGCAGATCGGTGGCGAGCGTAGTCGCCTTGCCGTCGCGCTTGAAGTCGGCGAACAGCCGGTAGGAGCCGGGGTCGCCGAGCCGGACGTCGACGCTCCAGCTGCCGTCGTCGTTCTGCTCGGGGTGCAGGTGCTGGAAGCCCGACAGGTCGCGGCGGGCGACGATGAGGTGCATGCGCTTCGTGTGCTCGACCTCGAAGTCCTGGATCGTGCGGCCGCGGTCGTCGGCGATGCGGTAGGTCAGCCGCTCGGTCCGGCCGCGACGCAGCTCGGCGTCGTCGACGACGAGGCGCACGCCGTGGTCGGCGACCGCCAGGCCGCGCACGGGCTGCTGCTCGCCGCCGCCGTGGGCCTCCTTCGGGGTGCCGCCGTGCTCGCTCTTCTCGGCCTGCGCGCTGTGCGCGGGCGCGTCGTCCCCGCGATCGGGATCGATGGCACCGCCGGCCAGCGCGGCGCCGCCGAAGACGAGACCGAGCACGGCGGCGAAGCCCGCGAGCTTGGTCGGCGCGTTCATAGCGTCACCTCGTAGCCGGCCTCGGCGACGGCCGACCTGACGTCGTCGTCGGAGAAGCCCTCACCGGTGACGGTCATGCGTGCCGAGGCGAGGTCGACGACGACGTCGGCCACGCCGGCGACCTCGGACACCTCCTCGCGCACGGAGAGGACGCAGTGGCTGCAGGTCATGCCGGTGACGGCGTAGGTGCGGTGGCTCATGGTGGTCATTGGATACGGTCGGGGGGTATCTGGGCGCCAGACTAGCAGATACCCTCGGGGGGTACTACACTGCACGTCATGGCCGCTACCGAAGACACCCCCACCACCCAGCGCAAGGGCGGCTACTCCGCCTCGAAGGAGCAGCTGCTCAAGCGCATGCGCCGCATCGAGGGCCAGGTCCGCGGCGTCGAGGGCATGATCGAGGACGACCGCTACTGCATCGACGTGCTGACGCAGATCAGCGCCGTGCAGGCCGCGCTCGACAAGGTCGCGCTCGGCCTGATGGACGAGCACGCCCGCCACTGCGTCGTCGGCGGCAAGGCGGACGAGCAGTCCGAGATGACCGACGAGCTGATGGCCGCGGTCGCGCGGCTGATGCGCCGTGGCTAGCCACGCCGGCCACGCCATGCCGACGTCGGGGCGAGGGCTGTCGGGCGTCGCGCTCTCGGCGACGCTCCACTGCCTCACCGGGTGCGCCATCGGCGAGATCCTCGGCATGGTCATCGGGACCGCCCTCGGGTTCTCCGAGCTCGGGACGATCGCCCTCGCGGTCACGCTCGCGTTCTTCTTCGGCTACCTCCTGACGAGCCTGCCGCTCCTGCGCGCGGGGTTCGCGGTCGCCGCGGTCATCCCGATCGCCCTCGCGTCGGACACCGCGAGCATCGCGGTCATGGAGATCGTCGACAACGGGATCATGCTCGCCGTCCCGGGCGCGATGGAGGCCGGCCTGGACAACGTGCTCTTCTGGGGCGCGCTCTCGTTCGCCCTCGCGGTCGCCGGGGCCTTCGCGTTCCCGCTGAACCGCTGGCTCATCGCGCGCGGCAAGGGCCACGCGGTCGTGCACGAGACCGGCGTCCACGGCGGCCCGTCACCGAGGCTCGTCGGGGCGGTCGCCGTCGCGATGGCGATCTTCGGCAGCACGGTCCTGCTGGCCGAGGTCTTCGACGGGGGCGACGGCGGCCACTCGGCCGCCGCCGCGCACGTCGTTACGACGGGTTGACGTAGAGGATCATGATCCCCATGGCGTCCTCCACGGCGTGGTGGCCGGCGGGGACGTTGTACGTCGCGTGCACCTGCAGGAGGTCGCCGCGGGCGACCCTGGCGACGGGGTCGGCGGTGCACTGCGTCAGCGACGAGACGTGCCGGCGGCCGTCGGGCGTCACGTAGCCGGGCGTCTCGCCGGTGGCGGCGGTCGACGTGCAGATCGAGGTGCCCCTCGTCTCGTTCGTCGTCTCGACGGACACGCCGTGATCGTGGACGTGCCCGATCGTGCTGATGACGGCTCCGGAGAGCGGGGCGGTCGAGTCGAAGTGGGTGTCGCTGAAACCGAACGGCGCGGCGAACTCGGCCAGCCCGCACACGTCCGAGCCGTGCCACGTCGGGCGGATCGGCTTGCGCGACGTCGCGTCGGTTCCCGTCGCGTAGGTCCAGGTGACCTGCATGCTCACGGTCTTGGCCTCGGTCGCCCAGTTCATGAGCTCGATGAGCAGGCTCCAGCTGTCGGCCTTGCCGACCCCGTAGCCGTAGGGCAGCCCGCTGACGTCGAGCGGCGTGCGCTCGTTGCCGCTGGCGAAGAACCGCTCGGCGCCCCCGCACGTGGCGTCGGCCTTGCCCTTGCCCTTGGCCGAGAAGACGGCGTGGTGGAGCATAGGCCCGGTGTCGAGGTTCGCGCTCGAGCCGTCCGCGTAGACGAGGGCGGGACGCGCGCCGACGATGCTGCAGTTCGTGCACGGCTTGGCGATGTTGTCGATCTGCCGGTTGGGGACTTCGCCCATGGAGTGGTGGTCGTGGGGGTCGCCGGCCCCGGCGGGGATGGTGAACGGGCCGTAGGAGATCGTCTTCGTGACCACGGCGGCGCCGGCGGTCGCGGTGAGCGTCAGCGCGGCGATCGCGGCGAGGACGAGGGACAGCAGGACGGGCAGGCGACGTCGCATCAGACGGGCTCCACTTCTTCCGGGAGGAACAGCGGCACACAGACGGCGCCTGGCGCAACACGACTCTCTGCTCACTTGAGCCGCAATGCAATGGTCTGGACGGATGTGCGATGGGCTCGCCTCGATGAGCAGGGCCTGATGAACGTCCGCGTACACGATGCGCGGGCGTGTGGCACCCTGTCGCCGCGTGAACCCTGCCGAGCGAGGCATCGGGCTCGCTCTGCGAGCCGTGCGGTCCGTGTCCGAGACCGATCTGCTGGACCGCCTCGGCGTGCGCAAGCAGGCCGAGCGCGCGCTGTACCGCGGCACGCGAGACGGGTTCCGCGCCGTCACGACCGCGGGCCGGACGTTCTCGGCGGTGCAGAAGCGCACGAAGCCCGCGCGGCCCGCCACGGCGCGCGGCGACCTGTTCGATCTCACGCCGAGCGACGGGCAGCAGATGCTCGTCGAGGCGTTCGCCGACTTCGCGGCCCGGCAGCTCCGGCCGGCCGCCGGCGGGGCCGACGCGGCGGCCGCCGCACCGCCCGAGCTGCTCGCCCAGGCGGCCGAGCTCGGGCTGTCGATGCTCGGCGTCCCCGAGGAGCTCGGCGGCGCGGTCTCCGAGCGATCGGCGGTCACCACCGTGCTCGCCGCCGAGGCGCTCGCGCACGGCGACATGGGTCTCGCGGTGGCCGCGCTCGCGCCCGCGGGCGTCGCGACCGCGCTCGCCCTGTGGGGGGACGCCGAGCAGCAGGCCGCCTACCTGCCGGCGCTGACCGGCGACGAGGTGCCGGTCGCCGCGCTGGCGATCGCCGAGCCGCGTGCCGCGTTCGATCCGTTCGCGCTCGAGACGACCGCGACGCGCGACGGCGGCGGGTTCGTCCTCGACGGCGTCAAGTCGCTCGTCCCGCGCGGCGCCGAGGCCGAGCTGCTGCTCGTCGCGGCGCAGCTCGACGGCGGGCCGGCGCTCTTCGTCGTCGAGCCGGGCAGCGCCGAGGGCGTCGAGGCGCGACCCGCGCCCGCCATGGGCGTGCGCGCCGCTGCCACCGCCGACGTCCGCCTGAACGGCGTCCGCGTCCCCGGCAGCGCGCTCATCGCGGGCGGCGACGCGGCGGTCTACGCCGAGTGCGTGCGGCGCGCGCGCCTGGCCTGGTGCGCTCTCGCCGTCGGGACGTGCCGCGCCGTGCGCGACTACGTCATCCCGTACGTCAACGAGCGCACGACGTTCGGCGAGCCGATCAGCCACCGCCAGGCGGTCGCCTTCATGGTCGCCGACGTCGCGGTGGAGGCCGAGGCGATGCGCCTCGTCACGCTGCGCGCCGCGGCGCGGGCCGACGCCGGGGAGGACTTCTCGCGCGAGGTCGCGCTCGCCCGCGCGCTGTGCTCGGAGCAGGGGATGCAGATCGGGTCGGACGGCGTGCAGCTGCTCGGCGGGCACGGCTACGTCAAGGAGCACCCGGTCGAGCGCTGGTACCGCGACCTGCGCGCCGTCGGCCTGATGGAAGGGGCGCTGCTCGTCTGATGATCAACCTCGAGGTCCCCCGCAAGTTCGGGCCGCTCGTCGGCCAGGCGCGCCAGGTCGCGGGCGAGGTGCTGCGCCCGATCTCGCGCCGCTACGACCGCGACGAGCACGCGCGCCCGAAGGAGCTCGACATGCTCGCCGCGCTCATCGAGGGCGCGGAGGACGGCGCCGACATCGGCGGCGCCGGCGCGGCCGGCGTGCGTCGCTCGACGGGCGGCGGCGACGCCGGCAGCCGCAACGGGTCGAACATGTCGACCGCGCTCAGCATCATGGAGCTCTGCTGGGGCGACGTCGGGCTGCTGCTCAGCCTGCCGGGGCAGGGGCTCGGCAACTCGGCGATCGCGTCGGTCGCCGACGACGAGCAGCTCGCGCGCTTCGAGGGCCGCTGGGCGGCGATGGCGATCACCGAGCCCGAGGCGGGCTCGGACTCCGCGTCGATCCGCACCACCGCCGTGCTCGACGGCGACGAGTACGTGCTCAACGGCGAGAAGATCTACGTCACCGCGGGCGAGCGCGCCGACCTCGTCGTCGTGTGGGCGACGCTCGACCGGTCGCTCGGCCGCGCGGCCATCAAGTCGTTCGTCGTCGAGCGCTCGAACCCCGGGCTCATCCTCGAGCGCCTCGAGCACAAGCTCGGCATCCGCGCGTCGGACACGGCCGCGTTCCGGCTCGAGGACTGCCGCATCCCGAAGGAGAACCTCCTCGGCTCGCCCGACATCGACACCGGCCGCGGGTTCGCCGGCGCGATGCAGACGTTCGACAACACGCGCCCGCTCGTCGCGGCGATGGCGGTCGGCGTCACCCGCGCGAGCCTCGACGAGACCACGCGGCTGCTGCGCGAGGCGGGCATCGAGGTCGACCACGACCGCCCGGCCGCGCTGCAGCCCGCCGCGGCGGCCGAGCTCATCGCGATGGAGGCCGACTACGAGGCCTCGCGGCTGCTCACGCTCGCCGCGTGCTGGATGGCCGACAACGGCAAGCCGAACTCGCTCGAGGCGTCGATGGCCAAGGCGAAGGCCGGCCGGACCTGCGTCGACGTCGCGCTGCGCTGCGTGCGCCTCGCCGGCACGCTCGGCTACGGCGAGGAGCTGCTGCTCGAGAAGTGGGCCCGCGACGCGAAGATCCTCGACATCTTCGAGGGCACCCAGCAGATCCAGCTGCTCATCATCGCGCGCCAGGTCCTCGGCAAGACGTCGGCCGAGCTGCGCTAGCCGGTCCTAGACTCGGCCGGATGGAACGAGCCGAGGGCGGGACGAGCGACGGGCTGTGGAGCGACCGCGTCGCCGACGACGTCCTTCAGAACCTCCCGGAGGACCGCCGCGAGGGGCCGATCGTCTGCGCGTCGGGCATCTCGCCGTCGGGCCCGATCCACATGGGCAACCTGCGCGAGGCGTTCACGACGCACCTCGTCGTCGAGGCGCTGCGCGACCGCGGCCACGACGCCGTGCACCTGCACTCCTGGGACGACTACGACCGCCTGCGCAAGGTGCCGGCGGGCATCGACGAGTCGTTCGGCAAGTACGTCGGCATGCCGCTGGCGGAGATCCCCGACCCGGCCGGCGAGCATCCTTCCTGGGCCGACCGGTACATGAGCGACTTCCTCGAGTCGACGTCCGCCCTCGGCATCGAGATGCACGGCGTGCGCCAGTCGGTGCAGTACCGCTCGGGCGTCTACAACGCCGCGATCCGCCGGGCGATGGACGAGCGCGGGCTCGTGTTCGACATCCTCGCCGAGCAGCAGACGGCCGGCCGCCACGACGCGCCGGCCGAGGAGCGCCGCGCGAAGTACTTCCCGTTCAAGCCGTACTGCGAGGAGTGCGGCAAGGACGACACGTCGGTCGTGGCGTACGACGAGCCGGTCGTCACGTACAGGTGCCGCCACGGCCACGACGGGACGATGAGCCTCGCCGACGGCGAGCCGATCCGCGGCAAGCTCGTCTGGAAGGTCGACTGGCCGATGCGCTGGCACCACGAGCGGGTCACGTTCGAGCCGGCGGGCGAGGACCACCACGCGCCGCAGGGCAGCTTCACCGTCGGCCGCTCGCTGATCGAGCGCGTCTACGGCGGGCGCGCGCCGGACTCGGTCGTCTACTCGTTCGTGAAGATGGCCGGCATGGGGGCGAAGATGTCGAGCTCGGCGGGCGGCGCCGCCGTCCCCGCCGCCGCGCTGCAGATCCTCGAGCCCGCGATCGTGCGCTGGATGTACATCCGGCGCCTGCCGAACCAGGGCTTCGCGATCGACCTCAAGCCCGGCGGCGTCCAGCGGCTCTACGACGAGTGGGACGGCTTCGTCGCGCGTGCGACCGGGCCCGCCCCCGACGTGGCCGAGGCGGTCATGCACCGCCACGCGACCCGCACGACGGCGGGCGACGTCGAGACGTCGCGCCGGCCGGTCTCGTTTCGGCTGCTGTCGTCCGTCGCCGACCTGACCCAGGCCAACCGCGAGCAGATCGGGCGCATCGTCGCGTCGCACCTCGACGAGGAGGTCGACCTGGACGAGCTCGAGCCGCGCCTGACCTGCGCGATCAACTTCGCGACCGAGCACGTCGAGCCCGAGGATCGCACCGTCGTGCGCGACGCCTTCGACGAGGAGGCGTGGGGGTCGCTCGACGAGCAGACGCGCGAGGCGATCGAGCGCCTCGCCGACGGCCTCGCCGGCAGCTGGTCGATCGACGCGCTGACGACGCTCGTCTACGCGGTGCCCAAGCAGACGCTCGGCGTCGCGCTCGACGCCGACCCGACGCCCGAGATCAAGAAGGCGCAGCGCGAGTTCTTCAAGGCGGTCTACCGCCTGCTCGTGGGCAAGGAGAAGGGCCCGCGCATCCCGACGCTGTTGCTCTCGATCGGTCCCGAGCGCGCCCGCGAGCTGCTCGGTGCCGCGAGCACGCGCGTCGCGTAGGTTGCCGCCCGTGAGCGACACCGGGTGGCGGGAGGGTGGGGTGCTCGGCGTGGTCGTGCACCCCCGGCGCAAGATCGATCGGGCGCTCGCCGCGGCGCGCGCGTGGGCCGAGGCGCACGGCGGGCGGTTCGCGCAGGTCAGGGCTCCGGGCCAGATGCGCGAGGTGGCCGAGCCGGTGGACGTCCGCGACTGCGACCTCGTGCTGGCGGTCGGCGGCGACGGGACCGTGCTCGCGGCGCTGCGGGCGGCCGGCCCGGCGGGCGGCGGCGTCCTCGGCGTCGCGTGCGGCAGCCTCGGGGCGTTGACCTCGGTCCGCGCCGACGAGATCGACTCCGCCCTCGATCGGTACGCCTCGGGCCGGTGGGAGCCACGGCTCCTGCCCGGGCTGGCGATCGAGCGCGACGGTGAGCCTTTGACGACGGCGCTCAACGACCTCGTGGTCGTGCGCCGCGGCGCGGGCCAGGTGATCCTGTCGATCGACGTCGACGGCGAGCCCTACGCACGCACCGCAGGCGACGGGGTCGTCGTCGCGACGCCGCTGGGGTCGAGCGCCTACACGCTCGCGTCGGGCGGCCCGCTGCTGTCGCCGGACGCCGACGGGCTCGTGGTCACGCCGCTCGCGCAGCACGGCGGCTCGGTGCCGCCGCTCGTCCTCACGTCGGCGCGCACGCTCACGATCCGCGTCGACGCCGGCTGGTCGGGTGCGCGCGTCGAGATCGACGGGCAGATCCCGCCCGGACAGTCCGTCGAGGGCGAGATGCCCGCGTTCCGCCTCGACGTCAAGGTCCAGCGCGAGGCCGCGACCCTGCTCGACTTCGACGGCGAGACCCTCATCGCGGGCCTGCGGCGCCGCGGCGTGATCGCCGACAGCCCGCGCCTCGCGGCACGCGACGCGCGCGCGAAGACCTAGTAGTTCGTACCGGAGCCGTCGCCGGTGCGACCGGAGCCCGAGCTGTCGCCCGCCTTGCCCTTCGTCTCGCTGCTGCCGCTCAGCGACCAGACCAGCACGACGACGAGGACGACGACGGCGAGTACGACGAGCACGGTTCCCATGGGACGAACCTACAGTCGGGGACCCTCGAGCAGAGCCGGCATCCTCAGAAGACGACCGTGAAGCGGGCGCCGCCGAGCGGTGAGTCGGCGACCGTGATCGTGCCGCCGTGGCTTCGCGCCTGCTGGGCGACGAGCGCGAGGCCGAGTCCCGAGCCCGGGCGCCCGGCGGCGCCGTCGAGGCGGACGAACGGCTCGAGAATGCGTTCGCGGTCGGCTTCGGGGACTCCCGGGCCGTCGTCGTCGACGATGAGCGCGCGGCCGTCGACGGCGACCCGGACCTCGCCGTCGTCGTGGCCGTGGCGGACCGCGTTCTCGAGCAGGTTGTCGGCGATGAGCCGCAGGCCGGGCTCCCAGCCGTCGACGACGACGGGCGCGTCGGGCAGGTCCGTCGCAAGACGCAGTGCGGGGTGGCGCGTGGCCGCCGCGGCGGCGGCCTCGGCGACCACCTCGACGAGGTCGACCGGTGCGGTCTGCGGCACGCTCGCGTCGCCGCGCGCGAGCGACTGCAGGCCGTCGAGCAGGTCGACGAGCCGCCGATGCTCGCCGAGCGCGTCGTCGAGCATCGCGTCGCGCCGATCGGGCGCCACGTCGGGGTGGCGACGCAGCGCCGACAGCGTCGCCAGGACACTCGTCAGGGGCGTGCGCAGCTCGTGCGCCGCGTCGGCGGCGAAGCGCTGGGTCGCGGCCAGCGCGCGCCCGCGTTCGGCCGACGACCGCCCGAGCCGCGCCAAC
>CADCVT010000427.1 GCA_902806215.1 uncultured Solirubrobacteraceae bacterium
CAGGTGATCTTGCCGCGCGTGAGGCTGATGTCCTGGAGGCCCTGGGCGATGAACGCCTTGGCCTCATAGGCCCGCGTCGACGGCTGCACGAAGTCGGTCTCGTGGAGCTGCTCGAGCCGCTCCTGGAACGCCGAGAGCTGGAAGAAGTAGTTCTCCTCCTCCTCCCGCGTGAGCGCGATGCGGTGGATGAGGCACGTGTGGTCGGGGCCCTGCTCGGCCTCGGACTTGAAGTCCGCGCAGCGGGGGCAGTACCAGCCCTCGTAGAGGCCCTTGTAGACGAAGCCGTTGTCCTTGACCCGGGTCAGGACCTCCTGCACCTTGGCCTTGTGCTCGTCGTCGGAGGTGCGGATGAAGAAGTCGTTCGACGCATGGAGGATCGGCATGAGCGCCTTGAACTTCTCGGCGTTGCGGTCGGCGAGCTCCTTCGGCGTGATGCCGTGCGTGTCGGCGGCCTGCGCGACCGGCTCGCCGTGCTCGTCGGTCCCGGTGAGGAAGAACACCTCCTCGCCGCGGCGACGGCGATGGCGCGCGATCACGTCGGCGGCGATGGTCGTGTACGCGTGGCCGAGATGGGGCGCCGCGTTGACGTAGAAGATCGGCGTCGTGATGTAGAAGGCCACTGGGCCGGTGAGGCTATCGAGCGGTCTACGCTCACCGGATGCGTCGAGTGGTGCGGGGCCTTCTCTTGGTGGCGGTGGTCTGCGGAGGCTCGGCCACGCCGGCCGCGGCCGAGCTCGTCTACACGGTGCCGGGCGGCTGCGGCCCCTCCGGCTGCCAGCAGGACGTCTGGCGGGCGGGCGACGACGGCTCGTCGCAGCGGCGGATCCTGACGAACGCGGGCTCGCCCGCGTTCGACCTGCTCGGCACGAAGGTGGCCTACGTCCGGGACGGCGCAATCGGCGTCGCGAAGCCGGACGGGTCGGAGGCGAAGCAGCTCACGACCCGTGGTGCCAACGGCGGCTACGACACGAACCCCGTCTTCTCGCCGTCGGGCTCGCTGATCGCGTTCGACTCGAACCGGCCGGACGGCGGATCCTGCCGGCGGATCTGGCTCGTCGACGCGGCGGGCGGCAGCGATCCGCGGCCGATGCCGGGCAGCGAGTGTGGCGACCGCCTTCCGCAGTTCACGCCCGACGGCCTTCGCGTGATGGCGCTGCGCTACGACCAGTTCGGGATGGGCTCGCCGTCGCTGGTAAGCACGCTCGTCGCGGGCGGCCCGTCGATCTAGGTGCTCTCGCGCGCCACGGCAATCGGGCCGTTCTCGTTCGCCGTCTCGGTCGACGGCCGGATGATCACGGTCGAGACGCGAGCCGGACTGAGCACGCTCGACCTCGTCACGGGGGCGCTCGAGCTGCGGTCGCCGCGCAGCGGCGAGGTCGCGTGGTCGCCGTTCGGGCCTTCGATCTTCGTCACCCGCCAGACCGACGCCGGCCAGGCCGGGAGCATCCAGAGAATCGACGTCGGGACGCCTGGCGCGCCGCCGGTCGAGGTCATCGGCGAGAGCGCGGCCGCGATGTCGCCGAGCTGGGGCGCCCTCGGCGTGACGCTCCCCGAGCTGCCGCTCGCCGACGTCCTCGCTCCGGTCATAGCGATGCTCCCGGGCGGACCGGTCGGCGGCCTACCGCCCGCGCGGGCCGCATCGGCGCGCCATCCCACGGTGGTTCAGGCACGCGCTGCCGCCGCTCTGCCGCCGCGGATACCGACGTCCGAGCTCGCGGCCCTGACCGCCGTCGACCCCAGCGGCGTGCGGCAGGTCGAAGCGGCGCTGGCGAAGGAGGCCGGCCGCGGCCGCTGCCGGCCGGTGAGCGGCCGCCGGGTCGTTCGGACCCGCGGCACCTGCCGCGCCCGCGGCTTCCGGACGACGACCGCCGCCGCGCTCACCCGGAGGCTCGACCGCCTGCCCGAGGGCACCTACCGGGTCTGGCTCCGCGCGACCGACGGCGTCGGCAACCGCGCGAGCACGCCGGCCCTCGCCCGCGTCGCGGTCTGAGCCGCCGCCCCGAGCGGCAGCGCAAGGCCCAGCAGCACGAGCCCGATCCACGCGGCCACCGGAAGCCGGCGCTCGGCCTCGGCAGGTCCGCCGCGCGGCAGCGGCGCGGCTCTCGGCCACGGCGCGGCTCTCGGCCTCGGCTCGCGTGGCGCGCCGCGCGGCTTCGGGGCTGCGGCCGGTGGCGGGCCCGGACCTGCGGCGGTGAGGAGATCGCTGGGATCGACGTAGCCGTTGCGGTCTTCCGCTCGTCTTGCCCCGAGCTGGATGTGGGTGGCCCGCACCGTGCCGATCGTCGCTCCGCCCGCGACGGTGCGGCCTCTGCTCGTGACGATCGTCCCGAGCTCCAGGACGGTCGCGTGCAGGGCTCCGCACGCGATCGTCACCGCGCGGCCCCGGCCCGGCAGCCGTCCCGCGAAGCGGACCTCTCCCCCGCACGGCGCTCGGACGGTGGCGCCCGCGCGCGCCGCGATGTCGATCCCGCGGTGCTGCCCGGCCTCGAAGCGGCTCGCGCGGTCGAGCTCGAACGGCGTGACCACCTCGCCGCGCACCGGCCACCGCCATGCCGCCGAGGCGCTCGGCGGCGCGGCGAGAACGAGGAGCGCGAAGAGGAGGACGAAACGAGACATCCCGACGAGCATCCCGCGTGAGAGGACGGAATCGGGCGTCTGCGCGTGTCTCGGCACAGAGGCTGCGCAGAGACGTGACACATTGGGCCTCATGAGCGCGAATCCCGTCGCCCAACCGCCGCAGCGCGCATGCCCGCGCTGCTCGACGATCGCCCGCACCGCGGACGCCCACTGCCCGTTCTGCGGCGGCTCCTACCGGCGCCGGTCGCCCGTCCCGGCGATCGCCGCGCTGATGCTCGCGACCGTGGCCGGGATCCTCGTCGGCACGGCGCTGATGCTCACGGCGTTCGGCGAGACCCTCGAGAGCGAACTCGACGCGCAGGTCACGACTGTCCAGCGCGACTTCGACCGCGACGTCCGCGGCCTCGAGAACCGCATCGAGCAGGAGCTCGACGAACGCCTCCCGGCGCCGACCGGACCGTAAGCGGCCGGGGCTCCGCAGCCGGGATGCCCGCTGCGCGAGATACACCGCCCGGCTCAGCCACGTCGGACACCAGAGCGACGACGTCGCCGCCCTGGATCCGCGACACGAGCGACGCCGCCCGCCCGCGCTCGTTGTGCTCGTGGTAGGAGACGAGCGACGCGTTGACGCCGTAGCGGTCGAGCAGCACCCGCGTCCGCCGGGTGTCCTCGCAGGCCACGACGTCCGCGTCGCGCAGCGCCGCGAGCACGCGCAGGGTGACGTCCTCGAGGTTCCCGATCGGCGTCGGGCAGACGACGAGCCGCCCGCTCACGCGACCCCGTCGAGCGCCATCACGGCGGCGCCGAGCATCCCCGACTCGGCCCCGAACCGGGCCGAGCGCACCTCCACCGTCGTGCTCGACGGCGCCAGCGCGCGCTCGCGCACGACCGCGCGGGCGGGCTCGAGCAGCAGGTCGCCCGCGGCGATGACCCCGCCGCCGATGACGATCACCGACGGGTTGAACGCGTTGGTGAGCGAGGTGAGCCCGACGCCCAGGCGGGTCCCCATCAGCGCGACGACGTCGCGCGCGGCGCGGTCGCCGTCGTGCGCGAGCTCGGTGACGAGCATCCCCGTGATCTCGCGGCCGGACGCGGCCACGCGCGCGAGCGCGGAGTCGGCCGACGCACGGGCGACCCGCGCGCCCTCCAGGCCGAGCGCCGACCCGGAGACGAGCGCCTCGAGGCACCCGACGTTCCCGCACGGGCAGGGCGGTCCGTCGACGTCGACGACCATGTGGCCGATCTCGCCCGCGGCGCCGTCCGCGCCCCGCACGATCCGGCCGTCGACGAGGATCGCCCCGCCGATCCCGGTTCCGAGCGTGAGCATGAGCGCATGCGACGCGCCCGCCGCCGCGCCTCCGCGGGCCTCGGCGAGCAGCGCGCAGTTCGCGTCGTTGTCGAGGAACACCGGCAGCCCGAGCCGCTCGGCCATCACGTCGCGGAACGGCACGCCGCGCAGCGGCAGGTGCACGGTCGAGACCGCGGTCCCGCGCTCCTGATCGATGAGCGAGGGCAGGCCGAACCCGACCGCGCGGATCGTGCCCTCGTGCGCCTCGCGCAGCTCCGTGACGGCGCCGACGAGCGTGTCGAGCACCGCCGTCTCGTCGGCTCCGCGGGAGTGGCGCTGCGCGCGGTGATGCACGGTCAGCTCCGCGTCGACGACGCCCGCGAGCAGCTTCGTGCCGCCGACGTCGACCCCGATCACACAGTCGGCCGGCATTCATCTGCCATGGTAATCGGCCCCCGGATGAGCGGTTCCGAGCCACCCCAGTACACGAAGTACCGCGCCCGGCCGTCCCTCTTCAAGCGCAAGCCCGCCGCCCCCTCGGACGGCCTGGGCGAAGTCCGCCAGGAGCAGGGGCCGCCGCCGCCCTACACGCCCCACAAGAAGCGGCGCAGCCTCCCCACGGGCCCGATCACCGGCCGGCGGGTCCTCAAGTGGCTCGCGCTGGCGGTCACCGGCTGGGTCCTCCTCAGCCTCGTCGCGTTCCTCGTGAGCGCGCAGATCCAGCAGGGAAAGGTCGCCGACGCGACCGAGAACGCGCTGGCCGGCGGCGGCCTGCCCGTGGGCAGCGCCACGACGGTCCTCGTGCTCGGCTCGGACACCAGGAGCAAGGGCACGAAGGAGGCCGGCGCGTCGACGAGCGGTAACGGCCGCAGCGACAGCATCATGCTGCTACGCGTCGGCGGCGGCGCGAACAGCCGCCTCAGCATCGCCCGCGACACGATGGTCGACATCCCCGGCGCCGGCCGGCAGAAGATCAACGCGGCCTACGCGATCGGCGGGGCGCCGCTGGCGATCCAGACGATCTCCGGCTACCTGGGGACCGACGTCAACCACATCATCGAGGTCAGCTTCGACGACTTCCCGGACCTGATCGACTCGATGGGCGGCATCAACTACAAGGGCGGCTGCGTCGTCGCGAAGGTCAACGGCGGCTACGCGAACGGCGGCGTGACGATCCGGATCCGCGCCGGCAAGAAGAAGCACCTCAACGGCAAGCAGGCGCTCGCGCTCGCCCGCGTGCGCAAGAACTCGTGCAACAAGCGCGAGAACGACCTCACGCGGGCGCGCCGCCAGCAGCGGCTCCTCGCCGCCATGCGCGGCCGGGTGCTCGGCCCGTTCGGCTTCGCCCGGCTGCCGCTCATCTCGTGGAACGTCCCCCGGACCTTCAAGACCGACATGAGCGGCCCCACGCTGATGGCGGTCTTCGCGAGCATCGCGATCGGCGGGACGCCCGACACTCGCGTCCTCGGCACCGAGAGCGGCGAGGTCCCCGACGCGCTCAAGCAGCGCCGGGTCGAGCAGTTCCTCGACGGCTAGGCGCGTCCCCACTCGAGGGGAACCGGCGCATCGTGTGTTCATGCACACTTAATGTGCGGACTGCGAACCGAATGATCAGTTCCTGCGTTGTCCTTTGCAACGCACCGGATTCCGCTCGGTGCTCCGTCCACGTTCCGCGCCCCTGATGGCGCAGGAGGCTCTTCGCTTGCCGTCTTCAGCCGTTCCGCGCCACCGCCACCGCAAGTCGCTGGCACTCGCGCTCAGCGCCATCATGCTCCTCGGCATCGTCGCCGTGGGCAACGCCGCTCACTGGCCGTTCTACGGCGGTGACCAGGGCCGCTCCGGCTACCAGCCCGTCGACGAGGGCGTCCTGCCCGTCGTCCAGGACCACGCCGCCACCGGTCCTTCCGAGGAGAACGTCGCCAACTCGATCATCACGACCGGCGGACCGCTCTCCGGCCGCCTCTACGCCTTTGGGACCGAGGCGCCCGGGACCGCGACCCGGAGCGGCAACGTCCACCTGCACGACCTCGAGACCGGCGCGCACGTCGGCCTCCCCGAGGGGGAGCAGATCGACAACAGCCCGCTTGACGACCCCGACACGTTCCGCGGGCTCGAGGACGAAGAGGCGACTGCCGCCGGCCAGACCGTGCAGAACGACTTCCGTCGCCACGAAGGTCAGGGCGTGGCGTTCGCCGACGCGTCCACCGCCAGCGGTCCCGGCGTGCTCTACGCCGTCCACAACGACGACGACGAGGACGCCACCGGCGACATCGCGATCTCGCAGATCAGCGAGACGGACGGAGACGAGAAGCGCTCGTTCCCCGTCCCGGATAGCGAGTTCTTCACCATCGCGTCCTCGCCGGTGTTCGGCCCCGTCCGCCCGATCGACGCCAACACGGCGCAGCGCGACCTGTTCTTCGTTGCCTTCCGCCCGGAGCAGCAGGAGCCCGGGACTCCTGGGGATCCGTGCAGCAACGCCGCCATGTCGCCGGATCCCTGCCGTACCCAGGAGACTCGGCTCTTCAAGGTGACGATCACCAATCCTCAGACGACCACGACTTCGAATCCGTTCGAGGTCGCCACGTCGGACCCGCAGGCGTTCAGGGACGTGCCCGACGGCAACCCGCTCGCCAGCCCGAGCATCGCCAACCTGACCACGACCGAGGGCCAGACCGAGACGACCGAGCCCTACGTCATCCAGGGCGCGGACAACGGCAACGTCTACACGTACGAGGCCGACTCGCTGACTCCCGGGCCCATCGCGGACCTCAACGAGGACGGAGACGCGCAGACGGTGTCCGCCCCCGTCAACTCCGACGGCACCACGGACCAGAGCGCCGACGCGCTGTTCGTGGCCGTGGGCGACGACACCACCAGCAACGGCGGCGTCACCTTCACCCGGAACAACGGCACGACCGTCTACCGCCTCCGGGTCAACCCGGTCATCGCCGGTCCCGACACGCTCGTGCAGGCCAACGACGGTGCCACGGCAACCGGGAGGAGCACGAAGCTCTCCGGCTCGCCCGCGGTCGCGCTCGCGCTCGACTTCGACGCCGACGCGCCGCAGGACAGCGGCAACGTCGTGGTGACCACCAGCGACAACCTGTTCGTGCTCGACGCGAACGACCTGCGGCAGGTCGAGCGGCTCGGCTTCAGCGACTCGCGCAACGCGGGCGGCAACGGCTTCAGCCGCAACACCGCCGCAGTCTCGGGCGGCCTCGCGTTCGTCCAGGAGGATGACGGCACGCCGCTCGTCGTCGATCTCGACGACGCGGAGATCGTGCCCGACGGCCAGTTCGAAGAGTTCCCGGCCCACACGTCGTCGACCTCCGCGATCGGCCAGCCGTCGCTCTCGGCGCGCCACGTGCAGTTCGGGACCGACGACGGCGTGTTCGTCTACCAGACGTCGCCGCTGACAGCCGCGGTCGGAGACGTCGAAGTGCTCGAAGGCAACGCCGGGACACAGCGCACCGCGACGTTCACGGTCACGCTGTCGGGTGCCTCGGAGGAGGCGGTGACGGTGAACTACGCCACCGCACCGAGCGGCGCCTCGCCCGCCACGGAGGGCGTCGACTACCAGGACGCGACCGGCACGCTCACGTTCGCGCCCGGCGAGACGACCAAGACGGTCGACGTCACGATCAACGGCGACGCGGTGGCCGAGCCCAACGAGACGTTCTCGCTGACGCTGTCCTCGCCGTCGTCGGGCTCACTCGGTGACGCCACGGGCGTCGGGACGATCGTCAACGACGACGGCCTCGTCCCGAACCCGCCGGGCATCGCGATCAGCGACGCCTCGATCGCGGAGGGCAACTCCGGCACGCGTGAGCTGACGTTCGACGTCACGCTCTCCAGCGCTGTCGCGGGACAGGTCACGGTCAACTACGCGACGGCCAACGACACGGCAACGGCCGGGTCGGACTACGTCGCCGAAAGCGGAACGGTCACGTTCCCTGGCGGGAATACGTCGCAGACGATTACGATCACCGTCAACGGCGACACGACCGACGAGGAGCTCGAGCAGTTCTTCGTGAACCTGTCGAACGCGAGCGGCGCGAACATCGCCGACGCGCAGGGCGTCGGCAGCATCGCCGATGACGACGAGCCGACGCCGGAGACGCCGAAGACCCCCGACGCGCCGCCGGCGCCGCCGGCAGCCGCCGTGCTCGGCGTCGACGACGTCGTCGTCAACGAGACCGATGGCCCCGGCACCGCGACGTTCACCGTCTCGCTCTCGCGGGCGCTGACGTCGCCGGTCACCGTCGACTTCGGGACGGCTCCCGGATCGGCGACGACGCCCGGTGACTTCACCGGTGCGGCCGGGAAGCTGACGTTCGCCGCCGGTGAGACGACCAAGACGGTCGCGGTGCCGATCGTCGGGGACGACGTCACCGAGGGCACCGAGGTGTTCTCGCTGCGGATCGGCAACCCGACCAACGCCGTGATCGGCGACGGTGCCGGTGCCGGGACGATCGTCGACGACGACATCGTGCCCCGCGTGGTGGAGCCGGCCCGCGTGAACCCGCGCGGGATCAGCGCCACGACCACGCCGCGGCGGGACCGCACGGTGCCGTTCCGGTTCCGGACGACCGGCCGCGTGCTGCTGCCGGCGCGTGTGCCACGCAGCTCCGCGTGCATCGGCGTCGTGTCGGTCCAGATCAAGCGCGGGAGCAACACGGTCTCGACGCGTCGCGCCGAGGTGCGGTCTGACTGCACGTTCGCGTCGACGGTGACGTTCGCCGACCGCCGCCGCCTGGGCAAGGGCTCGGCTCGCCTCAAGGTGACCGTGCGCTTCCTCGGCAACCCGCGGCTGAACCGCGTCACGAGCAAGCCGCAGTTCGTCCGCTTCGACTAGGCGCGACGATCACTGAATGACCCGAGGGGCGGCCGCTGGCCGCCCCTCGTCGTTGCGGCGAAGAAACTTGCCGCAAGTTCTCCGAGGAACCTCCGTTCCAGCCTCCAGACTTACCGCAGAGACGGGCAAGGGGGCAGGACACATCGGGGCTGGCGACACTGGGGAGGGTCGCCAGCCTCGATGCGTTAAGGGGTCAGTCGCTCTTCTTCGGCGAGGAGGAAGAGGACGACGAGGAGTCCGACGACGTCGAGGACGACGACGCGGGCTTGGAGTCGCCGGAGGTCGAGCTCGAGCTCGACGAGTCCGAGCTCTTGTCCGAGCTGGTCTCCGAGCTCTTCTGCGCGGCCTTCTCCCGGTTGCCCTTGCGGGTCCCGTAGT
Source organism: uncultured Solirubrobacteraceae bacterium (assembly GCA_902806215.1). Classification (GTDB taxonomy): domain Bacteria; phylum Actinomycetota; class Thermoleophilia; order Solirubrobacterales; family Solirubrobacteraceae; genus CADCVT01. Next base: position 9,099 of record CADCVT010000427.1, read on the forward strand.
CGGTGTTGTGAAAGCCCTTGCCCTTGAAGTGGATGGCGACGGGCGAGAACACCCGCTGGACGGGCTCTCCGGTCTCAGGATCGTGCGTGAGCGCCGGTTCGCTCATCTTCTGCGTCACCTCGAAGGTGGTGCCGTCGGGGCGGCGGTACTCGTAGATGGGCATCGGAGTGGCAGGATAGGGCGCTCGTGACCGTGACCATGGACAAGATCGTCGCGCTCTGCAAGCGCCGCGGCTTCATCTTCCCCAGCTCGGAGATCTACGGCGGCCTCGGGTCGACCTACGACTACGGGCATTACGGCGTTCTCCTCAAGACGAACGTCAAGAACGCCTGGTGGCGCTCGATGCTCCAGGAACGCGACGACATCGTCGCCCTCGACTCCGCGATCCTGCAGCACCCGAGGGTCTGGGAGGCCTCCGGCCACGTCGGCGGCTTCACCGATCCGCTCGTGGACTGCAAGACGTGCGGCCAGCGCTTCCGGGCCGACCACCTCGACCAGCTCCAGTGCGGGCAGAAGCCCTCCAAGCACCCGGGTGAGGGACCGGACTGCGAGCTCACCGAGGCGCGCCAGTTCAACCTCATGTTCGAGACGACGGTCGGGCCGGTGAAGGACTCGGGCTCGATCGCCTACCTGCGGCCCGAGACCGCCCAGGGCATCTTCATCAACTTCAAGAACGTCCTGCAGTTCTCGCGCAAGAAGCCGCCCTTCGGCATCGCGCAGGTCGGCAAGTCGTTCCGCAACGAGATCACGCCGGGCAACTTCATCTTCCGGACCCGCGAGTTCGAGCAGATGGAGATGGAGTTCTTCGTCCCGCCGGACGACAGCCCGGAGTGGTACGAGGCGTGGAAGAAGCTCCGCTTCGACTGGTACACCGAGCTCGGCATCCGGCCCGAGCAGCTGCGGATGCGCGAGCACGATCCCGACGAGCTGTCGCACTAC
>CADCVT010000428.1 GCA_902806215.1 uncultured Solirubrobacteraceae bacterium
CGGCAGGGCTGGGTGCTCCAGACGGATCGAGCGGTCCGTCGGTCGCGGCGGCGGTCGTCGCGGCGGCGACGTCGGGTGCGGGGCGCGGGCGGCCGTTCACGATGCTGCCCAGCGCGATCGATGCGAGCAGGCCGACGAGCGTCACCGCCGCCCCGGTCGCGAGGCCGGGACGCCGTTGGCGCACCCAGGCGGCGAGAGAGTCCACGCGGCCATGGTAGGTGCCGCGGCTACCCGGCGCGGGGAGCCGCACCCCGACTCGGTCGAGCCGTTGCTCGCGCCCTTGCTTCTCGTTGCTGCGCCGCATACGATCGGTCGATGGACGAGCAGATCCCCCTCTCCGAGCGGGGTGAGTGGATGGACGAGGCGCGCAGGCACTTGCGCACCGGCGATTGCGCCGCGGTGAATCAGTGGTGGCGCCAGCTCTCGGCGGAGGACCAGCGTCGCGTCACCGATGAGCTGATGGACTTCAGCACGAGCCTGGGCACGGCCGTCCGCGAAGCGGGCCGCAAGCGCGAGGGCCGGCGCCAGGAGCGGTAGGGCCGGAGCGGCACCCTGCGTGCTATAGTCGTCACCGCCTGCGAGGCGTCTGGCCATGCCATGTCGTCGCGTAGCGATCAACGTCCGTAACGAGTCGAGGGACCAGCCTGAGTCGAGACCTGCGCATCAACGAGATGATCCGCGTACCGAATGTTCGGGTCGTGGATGAAGACGGGAGCCAGTTGGGGGTCCTCCCCACGCACGAGGCTCTCCGGGTAGCGCAGGAACGCGGCTACGACCTCGTCGAGGTGGCGCCCATGGCGTCGCCGCCGGTCGTCCGGCTCCTGGACTACGGCCAGTTCAAGTACGAGCAGGCCCGCAAGGAGAAGGAAGCCCGGCGTCACCAGCGGTCCGTCGAGTTCAAGGAGATCCGTCTCCGGCCCAAGATCGGCACCGGCGACTTCGACACCAAGGTGCGTCGTGCGATCCAGTTCCTGGAGGAAGGGGACCGCGTCAAGGTCTCCTGCCAGTTCCGCGGACGCGAGCTGACCCACGCATACATCGGCCGCGACCTCCTCACGAAGTTCGCGGACCTCATCAAGGACCACGGCACGGTCGAGCGGATGCCCCTCCTGGAGGGGAAGTCGATGTCGATCGTGATCGCATCGACACACAAGCCCAAGCCACAGGAACCCACGCAGCCAGAGCGAGCACCGAGGGACGCGCCGAGCGCACCGGAGGAGTCCGCCCCCGCTGCAGCACCGGCCGCCGCGGTCTCCCCGGCGCCCGTGCCCGCAGCGGCAGCCGCGGTGGTGCCACCGGCCGCAGAGACGCCCGTCGCGGGCCAGGAGAGCAGGTAGCGTGCCCAAGATCAAGAGCCACAAGACGTCGCAGAAGCGCCTCGGCGTCACCGGCGGCGGGAAGATCGTCCGCGTCCGCGCCTGGCGGGGCCACCACCTCCAGATAAAGTCTTCGTCGCGGACCCGCCGCTACGCAGGCAAGGCGGTCGTCGGCAAGCAGCACGCCGAGCAGGTCCGCCGCCTTCTCCCGTACCTCTAGCACCGAGGAGCACCTCCGACCATGGCACGCGTCAAGCGGGGCGTAACCGCCCATCGGCGTCACAAGCGCCTCCTCCGCGCCGCCGAGGGGCGTCGTGGCACCAAGTCGCGGCTGGTACGTCCGGCGCGCGAGGCGCTGCTCCACGCGATGGCGTACGCGTACATCGGGCGGAAGCAGCGGAAGCGCCAGATGCGCCAGCTCTGGGTCGTGCGGCTCAACGCCGCCGCTCGGCAGCACGGTCTCACCTACGGCCGCTTCATCAACGGACTCAAGACCGCCGGCATCGAGCTCGACCGCAAGGTCCTCGCCGACATCGCCGTACGCGACTCGGTCACCTTTTCGCGCATCGTCGAGGTAGCGCGGGGCCAGTAGCGGCGCGCCGCGGCACGCCGTGACAACGGAACGCATCGACCTCGACTCCGTCGCAGCCCAGCTCGCGGAGCTGCGCGACCGGGCCCTTCTGGAGATCGCCGACGCCGTCGACCCGACGGCACTCGACCGTGTCGAGACCGCGTATCTCGGCAAGAAGGGCAGCATCAAGAGCCTGCTCCGGCACATGCCGGCGCTTCCCGCCGAGGATCGGCCACGCCTCGGCTCGGCCGCGAACGCGGCCCAGGACGCTGTCGACGCCGCGGTCAGCGAGCGTCGGGTGCGGCTCGAGTCCCTGGCGCTGGAGGTCCGCCTCGCGCAGGAGGCGACCGACGCGACCCTGCCCGGACGGCCGCTCCCCCGTGGCTCGCTGCACCCCTCGCTGGAGATCAACCGCGAGATCGCGCGCATCTTCGGGCAGTTCGGGTTCACGGTCTACGAGGGCCCGGAGGTCGAGACCGACGAGCTGAACTTCCAGGCGCTCAACATCCCCGACGATCACCCGGCGCGGGACCTGTGGGACACGATGTACGTCGCGAACGAGGCGCCGGAGGGGCAGCGCTACCTGCTGCGCACGCACACATCGCCGACGCAGATCCGCGTCATGGAGCAGCAGAAGCCGCCGATCCGCGCGCTCATGCCCGGCCGCTGCTTCCGCTATGAGGCAGTGGACGCGAGCCACCAGTTCGAGTTCTTCCAGGTGGAAGGGCTGATGATCGACGAGGGGACCACGCTCGCGCACCTGCGCGGCCTGCTCGATCAGTTCGTCGCTGCCCTGTTCGGGTCGCCGCGGCCGACGCGCTTCCGCCCCGGCTACTACCCGTTCACGGAGCCCTCTGTCGCGTTCGACGTCCAGTGCCTCATCTGCGACGGCGCCGGCTGCCCGGCGTGCGGCCGCAGCGGCTGGATGACGATCCTCGGCGCCGGCATGGTGCATCCGAACGTCCTTGCCCGCGGCGGGCTCGACCCGGAGCGATACCAGGGGTTCGCGTTCGGGATGGGGCCGGAGCGGATCGCGATGCTCCGCCACGACATCCACGACATCCGCACGTTCCTCGACAACGACCTGCGCTTCCTGGAGCAGTTCCGGTGAAGGTGCCGCTCTCGTGGCTGCGTGAGTACGTCGACTTCGACATGGAGCCGGAGGCGCTCGCGGAACGGCTGACGCTGCTCGGCATGGAGGTCAAGGGGATCGAGCGGCGGGGCGAGCAGTGGCGCTCCGTCGTCATCGGCGAGCTGCTGGACGTCGCGCCGCATCCCGGCGCCGGGCGGCTCTCACTGACGCGCGTCAGGGTCGGGAACGATGGCGCCGAGCCGCTCCACATCGTCTGCGGCGCCACCAACATCGCCGTGGGGCAGCGCGTCCCGGTGGCTCTCCCCGGTGCCGTGCTCCCCGGCGAGCGGCGGATCGAGGTCACCACGATCGCCGGGCAGCAGAGCCAGGGGATGCTCTGTTCCGGCGACGAGCTGCAGCTGACGCCTGACGCGGCCGGCATCCTGATCCTGCCGCCGGAGACGCCGCTCGGTCGCCCGCTCGCGGACCTCTACGGCGACGTGGTGCTCGACGTGGACGTGAAGCCGAACCGCGGTGACGCGCTGTCCCTCATCGGTCTCGCCCGGGAGGTCGCCGCGGTGACTCGCGGCGAGGTGCGGTGGCCCGACGTGACGCCGCCGGAGTCCGGTGATGCCGTCACCAAGCACGTGTCCGTTGACGTCCGAGACGAGCATCTCTGTCCCCGTTTCGCGGCGCGATACGTGGACGGCGTGACGGTGCGCCCGTCGCCGCTACCG
>CADCVT010000429.1 GCA_902806215.1 uncultured Solirubrobacteraceae bacterium
GGCCGGCGTCGAGCAGCTGCGACGCGACCTCCTTGGCGCCCTCCACCGTGCGCTCCTGCCGCTCGCGGAACGCCGCGGACTGCGCGATGCGCAGCGCGATCGCCTTGCCGGCGACGACGTGCATGAGCGGGCCGCCCTGCTGGCCGGGGAAGACCGCGGAGTTGATCTTCTTCGCGTGCTCCTCGCGGCACATGATCATGCCGCCGCGCGCGCCGCCGAGCGTCTTGTGGACGGTCGTCGTCACGACGTCGGCGTACGGCACCGGGTTGGGGTGCAGGCCGGCGGCGACGAGGCCCGCGAAGTGGGCCATGTCGACCATGAGCAGCGCGCCGACGTCGTCGGCGATGCGACGGAACGCCTCGAAGTCCAGGTGGCGGGGGTACGCCGACCAGCCGGCGAGGATGAGCTTGGGCTTGCGCTCCCTGGCCAGCTGCTCGACCTCGTCCATGTCGATGAGCGAGTCGGAATCGCGCACGTGGTACGGCGCGATGTCGTACAGGCGCCCCGACACGTTGATCTTCATGCCGTGCGAGAGGTGCCCGCCGTGCGGGAGCGCGAGGCCGAGGATCGTGTCGCCCGGCTGCAGGAGCGCGTGGTAGACCGCCGTGTTGGCCTGGGCGCCGGCGTGCGGCTGGACGTTGACGTGCTCGGCGCCGAAGAGCTCCTTCGCGCGGTTGATCGCGAGCATCTCGGCGACGTCGACGAACTCGCAGCCGCCGTAGTAGCGCTTGCCGGGATAGCCCTCGGCGTACTTGTTCGTCAGCACGCTGCCCTGGGCATCGAGGATCGCCTGGGGCACGAAGTTCTCGGACGCGATCATCTCCAGCGTCCGCTGCTGGCGGTCGAGCTCGTTGTCGAGCACGGCGGCGATCTCCGGGTCCACCTCGGCGACGGGGCGGTTGAAGAAGTCCTGGGGCAGCTCGGTCACCCCACGAGCGTAGCCCACGCACCAGCTGTCTCAGGGACTAGTTCAGGAGCTGCTCGGGGTCGCTCGTGAGCTCGAGCATCTCGTCGATGCGGGTCGTCTGGAGGACGCGCATGACGGTTCGGCCACCTCGGACGAAGACCAGGCGCCAGCCTCCTCGGCGTGCTCGGCGCTGGGCCGAGACGAGCCGGGCGAGCCCGGCGGAGTCGAGCATCGTGACCTCGCGCAGGTCGACGCAGATGAGCTCGGGCTTGCGCGCCTCGACGGCGAGGAGCGTCCGGTCGAACGCGTACGCCGACGCGAGGTCGAGCTCCCCGGCGAGCGTCATCCTGACGACGCCGGGGCGCGGCTCCTGCTCGCTGACCTCGAGCGCCGGCACCTGCGGCACAGTACGACGCACCGGGACGTGTCCGGGCGCCAAGTTGGATACCGACGAGGAGGCCCGGCGCGCGGTGACCGGGAGCCGTGGTCACCGCGCGCCTCGAGCACCTCCCCCCGGCGGGCGCCTAGCGCCGCTTCCGGGTCTTCGCGCGCGACGACTTCCTCTTCGTCGCGCAGGTGCGGGACCGCTTGCCCTTCTTGCTCTTCTTCGCGGCCTTGCAGGTCTTCTTCTTGGCGGCCGGCCTCTTCGGCGCGGCGGTACGCGCGTTCGGGACGAACGCCGGCGCCTTCACCGCGGGGTTCGCGACGGGGGCCGGAGCGGCCGGGCGGCTGCCGCCGCCGCCGCCGGTCGTGCCGCCGCCGGCGCCGCCGCCGTCCTGGCCGCCCTTGTCGCCGTCCTTGGGCGGGTCCGGGTGCACCACCGGGAGCGCTTTGACGACGAGCCGCTGCGTCGTGATCTTCGCGCTGTCCGGGACGCCCTGCGCCCGGACGTGCATCCGCACGTCGTAGGTGCCGGGCTCGTCGAAGAGCTGGCTGACGACGCGCTTGCCGACGCCCGAGGCGTCCCAGTCGCCGTCGCCGTCGAAGTCCCAGCGACGCTCGTAGACGGAGTCGCCCTCCTCGCCGGCCGCGTAGGGCGCGGTGAAGGTGACCTCGTTGCCCTCGACGCTCTCGGTGGCGCTCATCGAGAACGCCTGGCCGGCCGGCGGGACCCACGCCCCGTAGCTGTGCGGCATGACGGAGGTCCCGCCGTCGACGTCGGTGCCGCGCAGGCTGATGTGCTTCTCGCCGGCGGTCGAGAACGTCGTCGTGACCGTGGTGCCGGTGCCGTCGTCGAAGCCGTCCCCGTCGACGTCCCACGCGAGCGTGAGCGGCTCGTCAGTGTCCGGATCGTCGGCCTTCGTGACCTCGCAGGTCATCGGGTCGCCGACCTCGACGACGCCGGGTGTGCACGTGAAGTTGACGTCGGGCTTCGCGTTGACGACGGTGATCGTCTTCGTCGTCGTCGCGGACTGCGTGCCGCCGCCGGCGCCCCAGTTGACGCCGGTCGTCTTCAGCTTGATCGTCTTCTGACCAAGCGTCGTGTAGGAGTTGTAGATCGACGAGATGTACAGGCCGCTGTCGTGCTCGGCGATGACGCCGTCGTTGTCGCGATCCCACTCGTAGTGCAGCGTCATGCCGCCGCAGTTCGAGCACGAGCCGGTCCAGTGCGCGAACGCGTCACCACGCGTGACGGTGTCGGGCCCGGTGACCGTCGCCACGGCGACGGGGTCGGCCGCGAGCGCGGCTCCGGGTGCGAGGAGGGCAAGCCCGCAGGCCAGCCCGAGGAGGCTCTTGAGGTGCATTCGGTTGCTCCGGTCGTTCTGCATCTGGAGCGAACCTTCTCCTCGCGGCCCCGGGGCGGCATCGGGGATCCGCCTGAACCTCGCTCGGGACCCCCCGGCCCCGACCCCTACGACCCCGACAGGCGCTCGCGGATCGCGTCGCGATCGAACGCGCCCTCGCGCACGACTCGCCAGTCGCGTGTCGTCTCGTACGCGCCGAGGTCGACGACCGTCGAGGGCGTTCCCGGCAGCTCGCCGCCGTCGAGGACGAGGTCCGCTTCGGCGCGGATGAGCTCGGGCACCTCGTCGAGCGTCCGGGCGTCCGGGCGTCCAGACCGGTTCGCGCTCGTCTGCAGCACCGGCCAGCGCACGGCGTGCAGCGCCTCGAGCCCGGGCGGCAGGGACGGGACGCGGACGCCCAGCAGGTCCGCGGAGCCCGAGAGCGGGAAGCGGCCCGCAGGGTTCGGCACGAGCACGGTGACCGGACCGGGCAGGAGCGCCTCGACCGCCGAGCGCGTGCGGTCACCGAGCTCGGGCAGCGCCGCCAGCGCGAGCTCGACGCTGAAGAACATGACGGCAGCGGGCTTGTCCGGCCGGCGCCCCTTCAGCGCGTAGAGCCGATCGACCGCGTCGCGCGTGTCGGGCTCGCACGCCAGGCCGTAGACGGTGTCGGCCGGGAACACGGCGACGCCGCCGACGGCGATGCAGCGCGAGAAGGTTGCCGAGTCCTCGGCGGTCAGCGTCATCGCTTCGCCACCACGACGCGCTCGATCCCGGCGAGGTCGTCGAGGTGCTCGACGTCGCCGTAGCCGTTCTCGGTGGCGATCCGCGCGACCTGCTCCGCCTGGCCCATGCCGTGCTCGAGGGCGACGAGTCCCACGCCCAGCTCGGCCGCTCGCGCGACAAGTCGGCGGATGACGTCGAGGCCGTCCGGCCCCGCGAACAGCGCGGTCGCGGGCTCGTGCTCGGCGACGTCGCGCGGCAGGGCATCGCCTGACGCCACGTACGGCGGGTTGGAGAGCACGGCGTCACAAGGCTCGTCGAGGAGATCAGCGACCGAGAAGCTGACGTCCAGCCCCAGGCGCCGAGCGTTGCCATGCGCGACGTCGACCGCTTCCTGACTGATGTCGTTGGCCCGAACCCGCAGATCGGGTCGCTCGGACTTCAAAGCCAGAGCGATCGCGCCCGAGCCCGTCCCGACGTCCAAGACCGAAGCGGCCGCAGGCAACCCCAGTCCGACCTCGACCAAGAGCTCCGTCTCGGGCCGCGGGATGAGCACCCGCGAGTCGACGTCCAGCACGATGTGCCGGAAGCCCTTCGTGCCGAGCAGGTACGCGACCGGCTCGCGGTCGATCGCGCGGCGCCGCACGAGCGTCTGGAACTCCCGCGCCGCACGCCCGGCAAGCGACAGGTCGCGGTCGATGATCAGCCGCGCGCGATCCACGCCGAGCGCGTGCGCGAGCAGCAGCTCGGCGTCGAGGCGGGGCGAGTCGACCCCCGCGGCGTTGAGCGCGACGAGCGCCGAGTCGAGCGCGTCGCGGACCGGCGTGCCGCCGATCACGCCGCGGTCGCCTGCTCCTCGAGCCGGCGGCGCTTCTCGTCGTTCTGCAGGGCGTTGGTGAAGCCCTCGAGCTCGCCCTCGAGGACCTGCTCGAGGTTGTGCTGCGTGAGCTTGATGCGGTGGTCGGTGACCCGCCGCTCGCCGTAGTTGTACGTGCGGATCTTCTCGGCGCGGTCGCCGCTGCCGACCTGCGACTTGCGGTCGGCCGACAGCGCGGCCTGCTGCTCGGCCAGCGCGGCCTCGTAGATCCGCGCGCGCAGCACGCGCATCGCCTTCTCGCGGTTCTGCAGCTGCGACTTCTCGTCCTGCATCGAGACGACGACGCCGCTCGGCTTGTGCGTGATGCGCACGGCGGAGTCCGTCGTGTTGACCGACTGCCCGCCGGGCCCGGACGAGCGGTAGACGTCGATCTGCAGGTCGTTCTGGTCGATCTGGACGTCGACCTCCTCGGCCTCGGGAAGCACCGAGACCGTCGCGGTCGAGGTGTGGATGCGCCCCTGCGACTCGGTCGCGGGGACCCGCTGCACGCGGTGCGTCCCGCCCTCGTACTTGAAGACGCTATACGCCCCGTCGCCCTTGACGGCGAACGTGTACTTGCCGTCGCTGACCTCCATCGGCTCGGCGGTGAACCCGCGCCGCTCGGCGTACTTTGAGAGCATGCGGAAGAGGTCGCCGGCCCACAGCCCGGCCTCCTCGCCGCCCGCGCCGCCGTTGATCTCGAGGATGACGTTCTTGTCGTCGTTGGGGTCGCGCTCGACCATCGCGAGGCGGATCTCCTCCTCGAGCTCCTCGATGCGGGCGCGCGCCTTGGCGGCCTCCTCGCGCATCTCGGGATCCTCGCCCTCGGCCAACAGCTCCTGCGCGCCCTCGAGATCGCTGCGCGCCAGGCGCCACTCGGTCGCGAGCTGCGCCGCCGGCTCGAGCATCCGGTACGTGCGTCCGACCACGGCGTAGCGCTCCCGGTCGCCGATGACGGACGGGTCGGACATCTCGCGCTCTGCCTCGGCGAAGCGCGCCTCGATCTGCTCGACGAGCTGCTCGATCACGACGACGGAGGATAGAGGCGCCGCCCCTACATTCCCTCGGTGCTCGCCATCGTCCTCGCGCTCGGGACGTCGATCGCCTACGGGACGTCGAACTTCCTGGGGCCGCTGCTCGGCGCGCGGCACACGGTGAGCGCCGTGCTGCTGACCGGGCAGCTCGCGGCGCTGGCGGGAGCGGTCGCGCTCGTGCTGGGCTCGGGGCAGGCGCCGCCGTCGGCGCACGCGATCCTGTTCGGCGTGATCGCCGGAGCGGGGAACGTGCTCGGCCTCGCGACGTTCTACCGGGCCGCGCAGCTCGCCTCCGTGTCGGTCGTGAGCGCGATCGGCGCGACGGTCGGGACGGCGCTGCCGGTCGTGTTCGGCCTGGCCACGGGCGACCAGCTCACCGCGCTGCAGGCGACCGGCATCGTCGTCGCGATGGCGGGTGGCGTCCTCGCGGCGCAGAGCAGCGCCAACGCGATCGTCACCCGGGCCGGCGTGCTGTGGGCCCTGCTCAGCGCGGTCGGGTTCGGGACGCTGCTCATCGCGCTCCCCGAGGCGGCCGAGGGCGGGATCGCGTGGGCGCTGCTCGACGCGCGGATCGCGGTCGTCGTCCTGCTCCTCGCCGGGATCCTCGTCCTCGGGCTCCCCCTGCGGGCGCCGACGAGGTCGCTCCCGCTCCTCGCCGTGCCGGGGCTGCTCCTGCTCGGCGGGACGCTCATGTACGCCGACGCGAGCCAGCGCGGACTGCTCAGCGTCGTCGCGGTGCTCGCGTCGCTCGCGACGGTCGTCACGGCGACGCTCGCGTTCGTGATCAGCAAGGAGCGCCTCAGCAGGACCCAGCGCACCGGGATCGCGTTCGCGACCCTCGGCGTCGTCCTCCTCGCGATCTAGGCCGCTCCGCCCGGCTGCCGGATCAGCCGGCGCTGCCGGAGCTCACGCGGCAACCTCGATGCCGAGCTTGTCGGCTTCCGCGACCTCGTCGGGCGACTCGTTCTCGAGGACCTCCTGCAGCGACGCGATCGCGACCGCGAGGTGCCCGAGGTCGGGCTCCCGGGTCGTGAGGCGCTGGAGCTGGAGGCCAGGCCACATGAGCGAGCGCGCCCAGCCGCGGTGGCGGTTCTTGCCGAACCACTTGATCGCCTCGAACGCGAGGCCCGCGACGATCGGGATGCCGACGACGCGGCTGATGAACAGCCAGTGCCACTCGAGCTTGCCGAACGGCGCGAACACGACGATGGCGACGATCATCACGATGAGCAGGAACGACGTGCCGCAGCGCGGGTGCAGGCGCGAGAAGCGCTGCGCGTTCTCCGGCGTGAGCTCGAGCCCCGCCTCGTAGCAGGAGATCGTCTTGTGCTCGGCGCCGTGATACTGGAAGACCCGCTGGAGGTCCTTCATGCGCGAGATCAGGTAGAGGTAGCCGAGGAAGATCCCGATGCGGATGAGCTTCTCGACCACGACGAAGACGAGGCCGTTGTCCTCGCCGGCGCCGCTGAAGTTCGCAAGCGCGGCGGGCAGCAGGAAGAAGAGGCCGATCGACAGCGAGAGCGCGAAGACGATCGTCCCGGTCCACTGCTTCGAGGAGATCTCCTCCTCGCCGTCGGGCAGCTGCGCGTTGGCGGAGATGCCGAGCGCGCGGAACCCGATCGCCAGCGACTCCCACAGCGCGACGGTGCCGCGGATGACCGGCAGCCGCAGGACGCGGTGCTTCTTGAGCACGGAGACGAGCGGGAACGACTGCACGGAGATGCCGCGCTGGTCGTCGGGGAGCTCCTCGGGGTGAGAGTCGCGCACGGCGACGGCCCACGTGGAGACGCCGCGCATCATCACGCCCTCGAGCACCGCCTGGCCGCCGATCGGGGCGTCCTTCGCCGCGAACGTGCGATCCAGGTCGGAGCTCATGAGGTGGAGTCCGTGGCGCTACTGGCCGGCCGCGCGCTTGGCCGCACGACGCTTGAAGCGCTCGACGCGTCCGCCCGTGTCGACCAGCTTCTGACGGCCGGTGTAGAACGGGTGGCAGTTCGAGCAGATCTCGACGTGGATCTCAGGCGTGGTCGACCGGGTCACGAACTGGTTGCCGCACGTGCAGGTCACGTTGGACTCGACGTACTCGGGATGGATTCCGGTCTTCATGCAACTGAGTCTATCGGGGGCAACAACCCCTCTATCGGGTGCCGCAGAGCCGAACTGAGCGGTTGTCGCGCTCGTCGGACTCCTTGACCGCGTCGCGCACGTCGAGCGTCACCTGGATCGACGCGTTCGGCTCGCAGCGCGGCGCGCGCAGCTCGACCGTCGTGCGCCCGCCGGCCTCGAGCCCGGGGACGTCGCGCACCTGCTCCGCCTCACCGACGACCATGCCCAGCGTGAACGCCCCCGCGGGCGTCAGGCCGGTGTTCACGACGGTGACGAGGTAGCGCATGCTCGACGCGTCGGCACCCGGCGCCGTCTCGAGCGCCTCGACGCGCAGGTTCGGGCGCTGCGACGGCTGGTCGCAGGCCGTCGTGACCCGCCGCGCCTCGCGCTGGACGCGGCCCTTGGCGTCGAGCCAGCGGAACCGCACGACCGCCCGGTAGCGCGCGGCCTCGTTGAGGCGCTCGACGCGCTTGGTGTAGATGAAGCCCGACGCGCCCGGCACCTTCGAGCGGTCCCAACGCCCGAACGCGGGCGCCCGCAGGCGCTGCCAGCGCTTCGCGCCGTCGCGCCGCTCCTCGAGGTCGAACCGCATCCACATGCGCTTCGTCCCGCGGAGCGCCGGCATCGACCCCGTGAACACGGCGAACCGCGCCGAGGCCGCAGGGCCCGACTCGCACGCGGCGAGCGACGCGCGCAGCGGTGGCCGCTCCTGCGCCCGCGCGGGAACGCTCAGGCTCAGGCTGAGGAGGAGGACCAGGACGACGAAGGGGGCACCGCGCATGTCCAACTTGAACAGCGCGATACCCCCAAAAGTCGCGAAAACGAATCCTGACGACGTCATCGTCGATGACTGAGGGCGCCGGCGGAGCAGGGCGAGTGCTTCGCACGGCCCTGTTCTGCCGGAGCCCTCAGGCGCGACGAGAACGAGTCAGGTGAGCTGGTAGAGCGGCCCGTCGCCGCCCTCGGGCGTCGTCAGGCGACCGCCCTTGGCGGTGATCGCGCCGCACTGCACGCAGTTCGTGTAGTTGACGATCACGTCGACGGGTCCCGACTCGGGCGCCTCGTCGGGGATCTCGTACACGCCGGCCGGGCACATCCACGCCCACGTCTCGGCCACTTCGCGGGGCACGTGCTTCTGCACCCGGATGTGGTTCGGCGCGTCGTCGCGGGTCTGGTTGCCGCTGATGTACACCGACGACAGCTTGTCGAAGATGTACTTGCCGTCCGGCTTGGGATAGCTGTCCTTGGTCTTGCCGATGAACATCGGCTTCGCGTCGTTGCGGTGCCACGCCGCGCGACCCGGAAGCTTGCCCTTCGTGGCGATCTGGAGGTTGACGCCCGGGCCGCCGAAGAGGAAGCCCTTCTGGAACGGCTGGCGGGTGTTGCGCACCTGCCACAGCTCCTTGCCGACCGACGACTCCTCGATCGACTTCGCGTACGAGGCGAACGTGGTCTCGCCGCGCTTGAGCGCACGGTAGATCGACTCCGCGGCGAGCATCCCCGACGTGATGCAGTGGTGGACGCCCTTGAGCGACACCGTGTCGACCATGCCCGCGGCGTCGCCGACGAGCACGGCGCCCGGCATCGCGACCTTGGGCATCGACCAGTAGCCGCCGCCCGGAAGCGCCTTCGCGCCCCAGCCGACGCGCTCGCCGCCCTCGAGGATGTCGCGGACCAGCTTGTGCGTCTTGAACAGCTGGAGCAGGTCGTGCGCCGACGTCGTCGCGTCGGCGTACTCGAGGTCGATGACGAAGCCGATCGAGACGAGGTCCTCCCCCGTCTTCTCGTTCTTCATCGGGTAGATCCACGTGCCGCCGATCTGGCCGTACTTGGCCGGCAGCTTCACGGGCCAGGGCCCGATCGTGTGGATGACCTTGTCCAGCGGCTTGGCGACCTTCCAGACCTCCTTGACCCCGAGCTCCCACACCTGGGGCTCGCGGCCCTCGGCGAGGTTGAACTCGCGGATCGCGGCTCCGGTCAGGTGGCCCCAGCAGCCCTCGGCGAGCACCGTGGCCTGCGCCTTGATGTCGGTGCCGGGCTCGAAGTTGCCGAGCTCCTGCCCCTCCTTGCCGCGGCCCTTGTCGCCCGAGCGCACGCCGACCACGCGGCCGTCGTCGACGACGAGCTGCGAGGCCGAGGTCTCGGTGAGGATGTACGCCCCGCCCTCCTCGGCCTGCTCCTGCTGGTAGCGCGCGAGTGCGGAGACCGAGACGACCTCGTTGCCGTGGTTCTTGAACGGCGGCGGGGTCGGGATGCGGAGCTTCGTCTTGCCGGTCGGAAGCATGTAGACCGCTTCCTTCTCGACCTCGCCGAACGCGAAGCCCTTCGCGCGCCAGTCCTCACGGGACAGCTCGGGGAAGAGCTCCTGCAGCGGCTCCGGCCGCATGACGGCGCCCGACAGGTTGTGCCCGCCGCAGGCCTTGGCCTTCTCGATCACCGCGACGGGGACCTCGCCGAGACGCTCCATCAGGTCGGGGTCGTCGCCGAGCAGCTGGAGCAGGCGGTTGGCCGTGGCCAGGCCCGCCGTGCCGCCGCCGACGATCGCGACGCCGACCTCGATGATCTCGTCCTCGTCGTCGAGACCGCGCTTGATGAACTCCTGCTGGGGATCGACCGGGGGCGGATACGCCCCGGGTGCGACCGGCCCGCGTCCGTTGGACGACGCCATCAGATCAGCCCTTCTTCGCCTTCACCGCGTCGATGAGCTTCGGCACGATCTTGTTCAGGTCGCCGACGATCCCGAGGTCGGAGAACTCGAAGATCGGGGCGTTCGCGTCCTTGTTGATCGCCACGATCGTCTCCGAGGCCTGCATGCCGACCTTGTGCTGGATCGCGCCGGAGATGCCCGCCGCCAGGTACAGCTTCGGCGCGACCGTCTTGCCGGTCTGGCCGATCTGCGCCGCGTACGGGTACCAGCCGGCGTCGACCACCGCGCGGGTGGCGGCGACGGCGGAGTTGCCGCCGAACGCGTTGGCGAGCGTCTCGAGCTGCTCGAAGCCCTCGGCCTTGCCGAGGCCGCGACCGCCGGCGATGAGGACGTCGGCGCCCTCGATGTCGACGTCCGCGCCGCGCTGCTCGCCGCGCTGGACCATCTTGGCCTTCGTCGACCAGGGGGAGAACTCGACGTTCACGGTCTCGACCGCGGCGGTCCCCTCGCCCTTCTTCATCTCGAACGCGTTGAGGCGGCCGATGATGATGCCCTTGCCCTTGTAGCGGGACTCGGAGATCGAGGAGTCGCCCAGGATCGGGCGCTCGGCGATGAGCTCGGAGCCCTCGACGCGGACGGCGGTGACCTCCATCGTCACGCCGGCGCCGAGGCGCGCGGCGAGGCCGGCGCCGATCTCGAAGCCGAGCAGGCCGCCGCCGAACAGCGCGTAGTCGTGACCGTTGTCGGTCATGACCTTCGCCATCGCGTCGACCACCGGCTGGGCCAGGCCCTCGGGGCCGGGGACCAGGAAGACCTTCGAGACGCCGTAGGAGCCGAGCTGGGCGCAGAGGTCGTCGGAGACGCCCTCGCCCACGACGATCGCGTGAGCCTCGGTGCCGAGCTGCGAGGCGAGCTTGCCCGCCTCGGTGACCGCGCCGAGCGAGTTCTTGTTGAACGCGCCCTCGTAGTGCAGCGCGTAGACCAGGATGCCCGCCATCTAGATCAGCTTCCTCTCGTCGAGCCACGCGATGATGCGCTCGACCGTCTCGTTCGTGTCCTCGTCCTCGATGATCTCGCCCGCGGACTTGGCCGGGGGAGCCTTGAAGTTGCCGCACTGCACGGCGGAGCCGTCGGCGCCGACCTTGGAGGTGTCGATGCCCGCGTCGCCCGCGGTGGCCTTCTCGAGGGGCTTCTTCTTCGCGCCCATGATCGCCTTGAGCGACGGGTAGCGAGGCTCGTTGATCGCGTCGCCGACCGAGATCACGGCGGGCATCTCGACCTCGACGGTGTCGTAGCCGTACTCGGCCTGGCGCTCGCAGCGCAGCGAGCCCTCGGTGACGTCCATCTTGATGACCTGCGTCAGCGACGGCATCTTCAGGTGGTCGGCGACGACCGCGCCGATCGTGTAGCACTCGCCGTCATCGGACTGCTGGCCGAGCAGGACCAGGTCCGGGGACTCCTTCTCGAGCACGGTCGCCAGCGCGTAGCCGGTGGCCGACACGTCGGAGCCCGCGAGGACGTCGTCGGTGAGCTGGATCGAACGATCCGCGCCCAGCGACACGGCCTTGTGGAGGGCGCGCGTCGCGCTCTCGGGACCCATGGTCACGGCGACGATCTCGTCGACCTGGACCGCCCCACCCTCCTTGATCTGCATCGCGGCCTCGATCGCGTGCGTGTCGTAGGGGTTGAGGTTCTTCTCGCCTCCGCGGTCCAGTCGCCCCGTCGAGGGATTGATGCGCTTCTCGACGGCGGCGTCCGGAACCTCCTTCACCAGGACGCAGATCTTCACTTTCGAGCTCCCTTTCAATGCCAAGGTTCGCGAGTTGACTCGCGAGTCAACTTCTCTTCGGAAGGTTATCCAACGGCCTTGCGGATGAAGTCCACGATGTCCTGGGTGGGAGCCCCGGGCGTGAACACCTCCGCGACCCCGAGCTGCTTGAGCTCGGGGATGTCGTCGGCCGGGATCGTCCCGCCGACGGTGACGACGACGTCCCCGGCCTCCTGCTGATTCAGCAGGTCCACCACACGGGGTACGAGCGTCATGTGCGCGCCGCTCAAGATGGAGAGGCCGACCGCGTCGGCGTCCTCCTGGAGCACGGTCTCGACGATCTGCTCCGGCGTCTGGTGCAGACCGGTGTAGATGACCTCCATCCCGGCGTCACGAAGGGCACGGGCGATGATCTTCGCCCCGCGGTCGTGTCCGTCGAGGCCGGGCTTGGCCACGACGACGCGGATCTTCTTCGATGAGCTGGAGGCAGCAGACATGGCGCACGCCTCGCCGACGGTGGCGAGGCGCGCGGGAATATAGCTACCGCAGGCGGATCTTCCCGGTCATCCCCGGGTGGATCGTGCACACGAAGGTGCCCGCCTTGCGGATCGTGACGGTCTTCGTGCCGCTCGTGCGGGTGCCGATGTTGATGCCGGCGCCCTTGACGTTGTGCGGGGCGTCGCCGACCCAGACGAACTTGATCTTGTCGCCCTTCTTCATGGTCAGGGCCTTCGGCGAGAACACGTTGTCGTCGACCTTGACGGTCTTGGTCGCGGCGAAGGCGGGGATCGCCGCGATCGCGAGGGCGACCAGGGCGGCGAGGACGATGAGCTTGCGCATGGGGGTGTTCTTGACTCCTTAGAAGACGGGACTCTCTGTGTACGAACCCCAGACGTCCTGGAGCGCGTCGACCAACTCACCTTCGGTGGCGTGAACACGCGCGGCGTCGATGAGGTGCGGCATCAGGTTCTGACCCGTATCGGCCGCGTTCCTCACGGTCGCGAGCGCGGATTCGACGGCGGCGGCATCCCGGCGCGCTCGCACCGCCTGCACCCGGCCGATCTGCTTGCGCTCGAGCGTCGGGTCGATCCGCAGGATCGGCAGCGGCGTCTCGTCCTCGTTCTTGAAGGCGTTGACGCCGACCACGACGCGCTCGCCCGCGTCGATCTCGCACTGCAGCTCGTACGACGCGTCGGCGATCTCGCGCTGCGGGTAGTTCTGCTTGACCGCCTCGACCATGCCGCCGAGCTCGTCGATCTTGGCGAAGTAGGCGTACGCCTGCTCCTCCATCTTGTCGGTCAGCGCCTCGACGAAGTAGGAGCCGCCGAGCGGGTCGGCGGTGTTCGGGATGCCGGTCTCCTCGGCGATGATCTGCTGCGTGCGCAGCGCGATCCGCACGGCCTCCTCGGTGGGCAGCGCGAGCGCCTCGTCGTACGAGTTCGTATGCAACGACTGGGTCCCGCCGAGCACGCCGGCCAGGGCCTCGATCGTCGTGCGGATGATGTTGTTGAGGGGCTGCTGCGCCGTCAGCGACACGCCGGCGGTCTGCACGTGCGTGCGCATGAGCCACGACTTCGGGTTCTTGGCGCCGTAGGTCTCGCGCAGCTCGCGCGCCCAGATCCGGCGGGCCGCGCGGTACTTGGCGATCTCCTCGAAGAAGTCGATCTGCGCGTTGAAGAAGAAGGACAGGCGCGGGGCGAAGTCGTCGACGTCGACGCCGCGCTCGATCGCCTGCTCGACGTAGGTGAACCCGTCCTTGAGGGTGAAGGCGAGCTCCTGCGCGGCGGTCGAGCCCGCCTCGCGGATGTGGTAGCCGGAGATCGAGATCGGATGCCAGCGAGGCATGTCCGTCGTGCACCACTCGACCATGTCGCCGAGCAGCCGCATCGCCGGGTCGATCGGGAAGCACCACTCCTTCTGGGCGATGTACTCCTTGAGGATGTCGGCCTGGATCGTCCCGCCGAGCTTGTCGCGCGGGACGCCGTTCTCCTCCGCGGCGACGACGTAGAAGGCGAGCATGATCGCCGCCGGCGCGTTGATCGTCATCGAGACGGTGACCTCGCCGAGGTCGATGCCGGCAAAGAGCGTCTCCATGTCGTCGAGCGTGTCGACGGCGACGCCCTCGCGCCCGACCTCGCCCAGCGACTTCGCGTGGTCGGAGTCGTGGCCCATGAGCGACGGCATGTCGAACGCGGTCGACAGCCCCGTCTGGCCGTGGTCGAGGAGGTAGCGGAAGCGCTCGTTCGTCTCCTCCGCCGTGCCGAAGCCGGCGAACTGCCGCATCGTCCACAACCGGCCGCGGTACATGTTCTCGTAGACCCCGCGCGTGAACGGGTACTCGCCGGGCCGCCCGATCTCCGAGGGATCGGGGAGATCCGCCTCGGTGTAGAGCGGCTCGATCGCCTCGCCCGAGAGCGTCGTGAACTTCTCCTTGCGCTCGCGCGGGCGCGCCCGTGGATCCGTGGCCATGCCAGGGAGTCTAGGTGAGGCCGTCGGGCAGAGAGGTGACCGACCGTCAGTTCTTCCGCGCAGGACCTCCTGTGCAAAAAAACGTGCCAGATGCCTAAGGCGGCCTACAGCAGATGCCGATGGACCAACCAATGGCACTCGAGCGTCGCCCCTCTTCACTGGACAAACGGACCACTTGCATTGCGTCTGTCGATGGGCGTACGGTCGCTCGTATGGGCCGCATGGACGCTTTCCGCCTGGCCCGGCGCCCGCTGGTGCTCGCCGTCATCGCGCTGTTCCTGGCCGCCGCCGTGCCCTCCACCTCGCACGCGATCACGCGTGGCGCCGCTGAAACCAAGGCGCTCAAGGAGCTCGGGACGAACTCCGGCAAGAACCCGGTCATCGTCTTCGGTGCAACGTCGACCATCCCCGCGGGCGCCGTCGTCACCGAGGCCGGCGACGACAAGGCCCACAGCGGCGGCAAGACCGGCATGCGGACGATCGACGCTCCGGCCGTCATCCGCAACGGCGACGAGCCGGCCTACCTGTTCCACGAGGACCAGGGCCCGTACCGCGCGTTCGAGCACCCGGGCCGCATCGTGCTCGTCGGCAAGGAGTCCGGCGAGGTCCGCGTCAGCCGCACGCTGAGCTGGATCCCCGTCGTCGACGGCGAGGTCCTGCCGTGGTTCGCGACGGCCGGCAGCTACGAGAAGGACGAGTTCCGCGTCTTCGAGCGCGGCGTCGGCGCGATCGGCCGCAGCCTCCGCCGCTCGGCTCGCGCCATGGCCCGCAAGGCGCAGGCCAACGCCACCCAGCTCGAGTCGCGCCGCCGCACCGCCAACGCGCTCGCCGCGGAGAAGTCCTGCGCCCTGCGCGTCAGCGACACGCTCGGCAACTTCTTCGACTACGCCGGCGTCGACCGCTCCCGCGCCCGCCTCGGCTCGCTGCTCGAGCAGATGGAGCGGCTCAACGCCGGCTTCCGCTCGCAGCGCTACAGCGCCTCCTCCGGCCGTACCCCCACCGCCGAGCTCGAGCGCATGATCTCGCGCAGCGGCTGCAAGGACGTCCTCCTCTACCTCGCGGGCAGCGGCTACAGCAGCGGCGCCCCGGCGGTCAACGTCGGCACCGCCCCCCGCGGCAGCGATCTGCGCCTGCAGGACGTCTCGGCCACCGCGATCGAAGGCGTCATGGCCGCTCATCGCGACGTCACCTTCAAGGTCGTCATCGACGCCCCGTACGCCGGCCGCATCGCCGAGCGCCTGCGCGACGAGTCGAACATGGCGGTCATCCTGACCGCGGGCAGCGCCGGCGAGGCGAGCTACGCCTACACGCCGAATATCGTCGCCGGCGGCCAGGTCGTCCGCAACACGGTCAACCCGACCCAGCTGCTCGAGTTCACCAACCGGCTCGTGCGTGGCATGGAGGCCTTCGTCGACTCGCCTCTCGAGGTCGACTACGCCCTGGGCCAGATCGCCGGCGGCCGCGTGCCGTCGATGATGGTGTGGATGCTGGCGCGCGGGCTCCAGCTCGGCACGGTCGGCGCCCCCGCCCTGCCGACGCCGCCCGTCGTGATCCTCGGCGGCCGCTTCCAGACGCCGAGCGGCCCGCCGTTCACGCCGCCCGGCCCGCCGCCGGTCGTCCCGCCCGGTCTGACCAAGAAGAACGTCGCGCCGGTCGCCAACGACTCCACGGTGCCCGTCATCGAGGACACGCCGACGAGCGTGCCGCTCCCCGCGAGCGACGCCGACGGCGACTCGCTGAGCTTCGCGATCACCGAGGACCCTGAGGACGGCTCGCTGTCCGGCAGCGGCAACGCGCGCACCTACACCCCGGCCGAGGACTTCACCGGCACGGACTCCTTCACGTACAAGGTCACCGACCCGAGCGGTGCCAGCGACACGGCCGTCGTCACGCTCAACGTGAGCGCGATCGACGACGACGCTCTCGTCACGACCTCGCCGGGGACGCTCGCCGTCACCGAGAACGACGCCGCCGCGGTCATCGACGACGAGGTCGACATCACCGACATCGACACGGAGACGCTGAACGAAGCGACCGTCGCCATCACCGGCGGCTTCGCCGGCGTGCAGGACGTCCTCTCGTTCGCCGACACGAGCGCGATCAGCGGCGACTACGACGACGCCACCGGCGTCCTCACGCTCACCGGCTCCGCGAGCGTCGCCGCCTACCAGGCCGCGCTGCGCACGGTCGAGTACCGCAACACGAGCGACGCCCCGTCGGTCGCCGCCCGCACGATCACCTTTGCCGCCGCCGGCGGCTCGGACACCCGCGGCATCGCGCTGACCGAGGTCAACGACGCGCCGGTCAACACCGTGCCCACCGAGACCCAGCTCGTCGAGGAGGACACCCTCGAGGTCTTCGCGCCGGACAACGACAACGCCCTCACGGTCTCCGACGTCGACGCCCGCTCGGGGACCGTCGAGGTCTCGCTCGACGTCGACCACGGCACGCTCTCGCTGGACGACACGCCCGGCGTGACCTTCACCGACGCGGACGGCGACAGCGCGACGACGATGACCGGCACGGTCGCGGCGATCAACGCCGCGCTCGACGGCGCCGGCTACACCCCTTCGAACAACTACATCGGCGACGACACGCTCACGATCGTCACCGACGACCTGGGCAACACCGGCGGCGGCGACCTGGTCGACACCGACACCGTCGACATCACCGTCGGCCCGGTCAACGACGCTCCGGTCAACACAGTTCCGAACGGGCAGACGCTGGCCGAGGACGGGACGACGGCGATCTCGCCGACCGTCGCCGACTCCGACGCGCTGGCGACCGACGACCTGAGGGTCTCGCTGAAGGTGTCCAACGGCACGCTGACCCTCGGCGACGCGAGCAAGGCCGACTTCACCGGCACCGGCGCCAAGGGCGACGGAACGGACGACGCCGAGATGGTCTTCATCGGCACCAAGAGCGAGCTCAACGCCGCCCTCGCCGGCCTGACGTACGCGCCGACCAAGGATTTCAACGGCAGCGACACGCTCACGATGGTCACCAACGACCTGGGCGCCACCGGCACCGGCGGCGCGCAGAGCGACAGCGACCCGGTCGTCTTCACGGTCACGGCCGTCAACGACAAGCCGGTCAACACGCTCCCGGGCGTGGAGACGATGGACATGGACGAGGACACGACTCTGTCGATCTCGCCCACGGTGGACGACGTCGACGCGCTCTCGACCGACGACCTGAGGGTCTCGCTGGCGGTGTACGACGGCACGCTGACGCTCGGGGACGCGAGCAAGGCCGACTTCACCGGCACCGACGCCAGGGGCGACGGCACCGCGGACTACCGCATGGTCTTCACCGGCACGAAGACGGAGCTGAACGCCGCGCTCGCCGGTCTGACCTACACGCCCGAAACCGACTTCGACGGCAGCGAGATCCTGACCATGGTCACCAGCGACCTGGGCGCCAACGGCAGCGGCGGCACGCAGGGCGACAGCGATCTGCGCATGTTCGACATCGCGCCGGTCAACGACTCGCCGGTCAACACTGTCCCAGGCGCTCAGACGCTGAACGAGGACGCGATCACCTCGTTCTCGGCCGCGAACTCGACCGCGCTCTCGCTCGTCGACGTCGACGCCGGGTCGAGCACGGTCACGGCGACGCTCACGGTCCTCCACGGAGGCCTGAGCGCGAACACCCCCACGTCGGGCAGCCGCAGCGGCAACGGCACGACCACGCTCGTCCTGAGCGGCACGGTCGCGGCTGTGAACACCGCGCTCGACACCCTGAGCTACGGTCCGGATGCGCACTACAACGGCGCGGACACGCTCAAGATCGTCACCGACGACGGCGGCAACAACGGCTCCGGCGGCGCGAAGAGCGACACCGACACCGTCGGCCTGACGATCACGTCCGTCAACGACGCGCCGGTCAACAGCGTCCCGGCCGGCAAGACGATCAACGAGGACTCGACGCTGACGTTCAGCTCCGCCGGCTCGGGTGCACCCAGCGTGAGCGACGCCGACGCCGGCGGCGACGACGTCAAGGTCACCTTCGGCGCTCTCCACGGCACGCTGACGCTGGCCACGCAGAGCGGGCTCACGACCGTCACCGGCGACGGCACCGGCAGCGTCTCGGCGACCGGCTCCGTCAGCGAGGTCAACGCCGCGCTCGACGGCCTGCGGTACGCGCCGACGGCCAACTACAACGGCGCGGACACGCTCACGATGACCACGAGCGACCTCGGGCACAACGGGCCCACCGTCGCGACCGACACCGACACCATCGGCGTCACGATCGACGCGGTCAACGACGCACCGGTCGCGGTCGCCGATACCGCCTCGACCAGTGAGGACACGGCGCTGAGCAGGAACGCTGCCGCCGGCGTGCTCGCGAACGACACCGACGTCGAGGGCTCCACGCTCACCGCCGTCCTCGTCACCGGACCGTCCAACGCCTCGTCGTTCACGCTGAACGCCGACGGCTCGTTCGACTACACGCCCTCGACCGACTCCAACGGCTCGGACAGCTTCACGTACAAGGCCAACGACGGCACCGCGGACTCGAACACGGTCACGGTCACCCTCACCGTCAACGCGGTCAACGACGCGCCGGTCAACTCGGTGCCCGGCACGCAGACGATGAACGAGGACTCGAACCTCGTCCTCTCGGCCGGCGACGCCCCCTCGATCGCCGACGTGGACGCCGGCAGCAGCACCATGAAGCTGACGCTCACCGCGTCGCACGGCACCCTCACGCTCGGCGGCACGTCGGGCCTGACCGTGACCGACAACGGCACCGCCACGATCACCGCGAGCGGCTCGCGCAGCGCGCTGAACACGGCGCTCGACGGGCTCAAGTACAGCTCCGCCGGCAACTACAACGGGGCCGACTCGATCTCGGTGAAGAGCGAGGACAACGGCAACACCGGTACCGGCGGCAACAAGAGCGACACCGACGCGATCGCCGTGACGATCGACGCGGTCAACGACGCTCCGGTCGCGGTCGCCGATGCCTTCTCGCCCACCGAGGACACGGCGCTGAGCAAGAACGCTGCCGCCGGTGTGCTCAGCAACGACTCCGACGTCGAGGGCTCCGCCCTCAACGCCGTGCTCGTCACCGGACCGTCGAACGCCTCGTCGTTCACGCTGAATGCGGACGGATCGTTCGACTACACGCCGGCCGGCAACTTCAACGGCTCGGACAGCTTCACCTACAAGGCCAACGACGGCACCGCAGACTCGAACACCGTCACGGTCAGCCTCACGGTCGGCGCGGTCAACGACGCACCGGTCAACTCGGTGCCCGGCACGCAGACGATGAACGAGGACTCGAACCTCGTGCTGTCGGCCGGCGACGCCCCCTCGATCGCCGACGTGGACGCCGGCAGCAGCACCATGAAGCTGACGCTCACGGTCTCGCACGGCACCCTCACGCTGAGTGGCACGTCGGGCCTGACCGTGACCGGCAACGGAACCGCCACGATCACCGCGAGCGGCACGCGCAGCGCGCTGAACACGGCGCTCGACGGGCTCAAGTACAGCCCCGCCGGCAACTACAACGGGGCCGACTCGATCTCGGTGAAGAGCGAGGACAACGGCAACACCGGTACCGGCGGCAACAAGACCGACACCGACGCGATCGCCATGAACGTCGTCGCGCAGAACGACGGGCCGGTCAACAGCGTGCGCACGACGGCGAGCACGAACGAGGACACGGCGCTCACGTTCTCGACCGCCAACGGCAACCGGCTCTCGTTCGACGACACCGACTCCGGCACCGACGCCCTGACGATCACCGTCGCGACGACGAACGGTACGTCGACCCTCTCCGGCACGACCGGCCTGACCAACGTCACCGGCAACGGCACGAGTTCCATCAGCGCCACCGGCACCGAGTCGGCGCTGAACACGGCGCTGAACGGCCTCGTCTTCACACCCACGTCCAACCTCTTCGGCTCGGCCGGGGTCAAGCTCACCACGAGCGACAACGGCCACAACGGCGCGGGCGGCACGCTGACCGACGAGGACAGCGTCGCGATCACGGTCGCCTCCGTCAACGACGCGCCCATCGCGTTCTCGCCCGAGACCCAGAGCACGAGCGAGGACACGCAGCTCGTCTTCAGCCCGGTCCCGTCGGTGACCGACGTCGACGCGGCAGGCGATGACGTCGAGGTCGCCCTCTCGGTCGGCCACGGCACGCTCACGCTGGCCCTGACGACCGGTCTGACCTTCCAGGACAGCACGACGAACGACAGCGCGAGCATGAAGTTCCGGGGCACGGTCGCCGCGGTCAACAGCGCGCTCAACGGCCTCAAGTACACGCCCACCGCGGACTACTCGGGCCCCGCCGCCTTCACCATCGCCGTCTCCGATCTCGGCCACAACGGCAGCGGCGGCACGCTCACGAGCAGCGACGCCACGGCGATCACCGTCGGCGCCGCGAACGACGCCCCGATCGTCGACCTCAACGGCAACTCGGCCGGCACCGGTACGAACCCGACGTTCCTCGAGACGCTGTCCGGCGACAACCGCGTCGTCCTGGCGCCGAACGCGACGGTCAGCGACGTCGACGACGCGAACATCGAGAACGCGACGGTCACGCTGACGAACCGCCCCGACGGCAACGCGGAGTCGCTCGCGGCGACCGGCACCACCGACGTCGTCGTCGACGCCTACGAGGCCTCCACCGGCGTTCTCTACCTGCACGGCTCCGCCCCCAGGAGCGAGTACGAGCAGGTGCTCCGCACGGTCAGCTACGGCAACAGCGCGTCGCCGCCGACGCCCACCGACCGCACGATCACGTTCGTGGTGAACGACGGCGCCGCGGACTCGGCCAGCGCCACCTCGACCGTCGAGGTCGTGCCGCTCAACACGGCGCCGGTCGTCGACCTCGACACGACCGACGCCGCGAGCTCCGACAGCGAGGCGACGTTCACCGAGGATTCGCCGGCCGTGAACATCGCGCCGAACCCGGACATCACCGACGCCGACACGTCCGACACCCACATGGAGTCGGCGAGCATCACGCTCACCAACCGGCCGGACGGCGCGAACGAGTCGCTCTCCACCGACGGTGCCGGCACGGCGGGCATCACGATCGACGCCTACGACTCGTCCACCGGCGTCCTGCTGCTGCACGGCCACGGCACGATCGCCGACTACGAGACGCTGATCTCCCGCGTGAAGTACGCGAACGCCTCGGAGAACCCGGACACGGCCGACCGCGACATCACGGTCACCGTGAGCGACGGCCAGGCGAGCTCGACCACCCGACACGCGATCGTCAACGTGAACCGGCACAACGACCAGATCGCGAACACGGTCCCCGGTGGCCAGACCTTCAACGAGGACACGACGAGGACGTTCTCCTCCGGCAACACGAACGCGATCAGCATCGCCGACGCTGATGCCGGCGCCGGCGCCGTCAAGGTGACGCTCTCGGCCGGCAAGGGCTCGTTCACGTCGACCGAGCCGTCGGGCGGGACCCGCACCGGCAACAACACGGGCTCGCTCGAGCTCACGGGCACGGTCTCCGCGGTCAACGCGTCGCTCGACGGCATCAGCTACACGCCGAACGCCAACGCCGTCGGCAGCGACACCATCACCGTCGCCAGCGACGACCAGGGCAACTCCGGCGGCGCCGCGACCACCGACAGCGACACGATCGCGATCACGCTGACCTCGGTCAACGACGCGCCGCAGAACACGGTGCCGGGCTCGCAGAGCGTCAACGAGGACACGGCCCTCCCGTTCTCCAGCGGCAACGGCAACCAGATCTCCACGGGCGACGTGGACGCGGGCACCGACCCGGTCAAGGTCACGCTGGCGGTCGGGCACGGCACGCTCACCATGAGCACGCTGACCGGGCTGACGTTCACGTCGGGTGACGGCACGAACGACGCGACGATGACGTTCACCGGCACGCTGACGAGCGTCAACACCGCGCTGAACACGCTCTCGTACACCGGCCTGCCTGACTACAACGGACCGGACACCCTCACCGTCACCACGGACGACCAGGGCAGCAGCGGCACCGGCGGCGCGCTGGCGGACGTCGACACGGTCTCGATCACGGTCGACCCGGTCAACGACGCCCCGACCGCGGCTGGCGACGCCTACTCGACGGATGAGGACACCGCGCTCAACGTCGCGGCGCCCGGTGTCCTGGCCAACGACTCCGACGTCGACGGTGGGTCGATCAACGCCGTCAAGGTCAGCGATCCCGCGCACGGCAGCGTGACGCTCAACGGCAACGGCTCGTTCACCTACACACCGGCCGCGAACTACAACGGGGCGGACAGCTTCACGTACAGGGCCGCTGACGGGTCTCTTGATTCGGCCATCGTCACGGTGGACCTGACCGTCAACGCCGTCAACGACGCGCCGTCGAACACGAGGCCCGGCACGCAGAACGCCGAAGAGGACACCGCTCTGACCTTCAGCTCCGGCAACGGCAACCAGATCTCGACGTCCGACGTCGACGCGGGCACGGACCCCGTGAAGGTCACCCTGTCGGCGCTCCACGGCGCCCTGACGCTGAGCAGCACCACCGGCCTGAGCTTCGGCTGCACCGGGTGCGCGGGCGACGGCACCTCCGACTCGACGATGACGTTCACCGGCACCATCGCCGACGTCAACGCCCGCCTCAACGGCCTGTCGTACCTGAACACGCTGAACTACAACGGCCCTGAGCAGATCACGCTCACCGTGAACGACCAGGGCAGCAACGGCGCCGGCGGCGCGAAGCAGGACGCCGACGTGGTCGACGTGACCGTCAACCCGGTCAACGACGCTCCGGTCGCCGACGCCGAGACGTTCGGCGGAGCGGGCGACCTCGACGACCAGGCCATCGGCAACACGACGCTTCAGGTCGACGACACCAACGGCGCCGGCAACGACAACAAGTCGGCGCCGACCAGCCCGCACACCGAGATCCAGGGCGACATCCTCGACGGCGACACCGACGTCGACGGCGCCGGCCCGATCGTCGTCCAGTCCGCGGGCAGCGACGCCGGCGCGACGAACGGCCAGACCGCCGACGGCGGAACGATCACGATCGAGACCGACGGCGACTTCGTCTACCAACCGCCGGCGGCCGTGAGCTGCGACAACGGGTCCGACAGCTTCAACTACAAGATCTCCGATCAGACCAACTCGGGTGCGGGGCCCATCCCCGGCACCGCGATCAGCACGGTCACGATCCACCTCGAGGGCTGCGTCTGGTACGTGCACAACAACTCCCCGGGCAACGCCGGCACCGCGATGCAGCCGTTCGACACGCTCGCCCAGGGCGAGACCGCTTCGGGCGCGAACCACACCGTCTTCGTCTACGACGGGGACAACACCGAGGTCGGCTACCAGACCGGCTTCGCGATGAACTCGGGCGAGCGGCTCATCGGCGAGCACGAGGGCCTCACGGTCGACCCGGACGGCACCGGTTCGATGACGGCCGACACCGTGCACCCGGCCAACGCAGGGGCACACCCGACGCTCTCCGGCACGAACGAGGACGTCGTCGCGCTCGACGACGGCAACGAGGTGCGCGGGTTCACGCTCAACCCCAACGGCGGCAGCAGCGGCATCGCGGGCGCCAGCGGCGACACGCTGGGCGGCACGATCGACGACGTCAACATCGTCGACACCGGGACCGCCGGCAGCGATCCCGCCCTCGAGCTCGACGGCACCACCGGCACGTTCAACCTGTCGAACCTCGCCATCACCAACCAGGCCGCGACGTCCCCGGCGAGCACGTCGTCCGGCGTCCGGCTGAACAATGCCGGCACGGTCAACTTCGTCCCCGCGGGCGCGATCACCGTCAGCCGCAAGGGCGCGCCGGGCCTCGTCGCGTCTAGCACGAACCTGGGCACGAGCACGTTCGACGAGATCACCGTCAACGGCTCGGCCGCCGGCGGCGTGGCCCTCTCGAACCTCCTCGGCACCTCCTCCCTCGCGCTCGGCGACGGGACGGGCACCGACCTCGACCTCGCGACGACCGCCAGCCCGACTGCGGCGTTCTCGGCCGCGAACGTGCCGAACCTGGCCGTCGGGTCGGCAGGCACGGACAACGTGTCCGCCGGCGGCGGCCCGGCCGTGGACGTCTCGTTCACCAGCACCCCGGCCGTGAACACGCAGCCGACGCTGTCCTTCGACGACGTCGACTCGACCTCGAGCACGACGGACGGCATCAACATCGACACGATCGGCACGGGCACGTTCAGCGCGGTCACCGGCGACATCGCCGGCGCCGCGGGCATCGCCGTCGACCTCAACGGCGGCTCCGGCGACTTCGCCTACCTGGGCACGATCGCCAACGGCGAGGGCAGCGCGGTCGAGATCACGACCCGCACGGGCGGCCTCAACACGTTCGCCGGTCCGGTCACCGACACGGGCGACGCCGACGGCACGGCCGAGGACGCGGGCATCAGGCTCAACGGCAACACCGGCGGCTCCACGACGTTCAGCAACCTGACGAAGACGTTCAACACCGGCGAGGACAACGCTGTGACGATGGCCTCGAGCGACGGACACACACTGTCGCTCACCGGTGGCAACCTGGACATCGACACGACGACCGGCAAGGGCCTCGAGGCCACTACCTCAGGCATCCTCAACGTCACCGGCACCGGCAACACGATCGACACCGGGGCCGGCAAGTCGCTCAACGTCACCGACACCGACGTCGGCAGCGCGGCGCCGCTGACCTTCCAGCGGATCTCCGGCAACGGAGCGAACGCCGGCATCACGCTCAGCAACACGGGCGCGAACGCCGCGCTCGCGGTGTCTGGCAACGGCGGCACCTGCACCACCGCGAGCCTGGCCGGCTGCACCGGCGGCGTCATCCAGAACACCACCGGCGCCGACTCCACCTCGGCGACCCCCGTCGGCACCGGCATCGCGCTGAACAACACGCGCGGCGTCGACCTCACGCGGATGCACATCCACGACCACCCCAACTACGGCATCCGCGGTACCGAGGTCAACGGGTTCTCGCTCGCCGACAGCGTCATCAACGGCGCCAACGGCACGACCGACGGTGCGTTCGACGACAGCAGCGTGTTCTTCGACAACTCCGCGGGCGGAGCGGGCCTCGTCGGCTCCGCATCCATGCTGAGGACGTCGATCACTGGTGGCCTCACCAACCAGTTCTGGGTGTCGAACGACTCCGGCAACCTGAACCGCCTGACCTTCGACACGGTCACGGTCGGCAGCCAGAACAACCAGAACGACAGCATCCAGGTCGAGGGCATCGGCAGCTCGACGACCAACGTGACCGTCAAGAACAGCACGTTCACCGGCACCGCCGGCGATCACTTCCAGTACATCGGGAACGGCTCGGGCGGCGGCGACCTCAACTACGAGTCCAACGCCCACACCAACAACCACCCGGCGATCGCCACCGGCGGCGGCTACATCACCCTCACGGGTGGCGCCGCCGGGCCGACGACCATGAACGTCCATGGCAACAACACGTTCCGCGACGGCCTGACGAACGCGATCACGATGAGCAAGAGCCACAGCTACGGAAGCGACAGCGGAAGCCTGAACGCGACGGTCACGGGCGCGCAGATCGGCGTCTCGGGCGTCACGAACTCGGGCGCGCTCGAGGGCAGCGGCATCAAGTTCACCCACGCGGGCGGGAGCTCGAGCACGAACGCCACCGTCAAGATCACCAACAACGTCATCCGGCAGTACAACAACTACGGGATCAACGTCCAGGCCGGCGCCGGCATCGCGAGCCCCGGCACGCTCAACGCCACGATCACCGGGAACACGATCGCCGAGCCGGGTAACAACGCAGCGATCAGCAACATCTTCCAGGGCATCTACTTCAACAACGGTGTCACCCCGAAGAACGTCAACGGCGACACCGCGCAGGGCGACTCGTTCCAGACGTGCGCGCACATCGCGAGCAACAACCTGAGCAACAGCGGCCGGAACGGCGGGCACGATCTCCGAATTCTCCAGCGCATGAACACGACGGTGCGACTCCCCGGCTACAGCGGCGGCAGCACCGACACGACTGCTGTGGGGAACTTCCTCCAAAGCCAGAACACGCTCGTCAGCAGGAGCGCGACCGTGGAGACCTCGAACACTCCGTCCGGTGGCGGCTTCGTCGGCGGCGCCGCCTGCCCGCAGTAAAGAGTGGCTTTCTCCCCGTTTGACGTATAGGCTCGCGCTCCCGAAGGCGCCACCACTCAGAAAGGTCGTCGATGGCCGAGCCGTTCTTGTCGGAGATCCGGATCATGTCGTTCAACTTCGCCCCCAAAGGCTGGGCGTTCTGCAACGGGCAGTTCCTCCCCATCAACCAGAACCAGGCGCTCTTCTCGCTCCTCGGCACGACCTTCGGCGGCAACGGTCAGACGACTTTCGCACTGCCGGATCTCCGTGGGCGCACGCCGATCCACGTCGGCAACGGCCACACCCTCGGCGAGAAGGCCGGAGAGCAGGCGCATACGGTCACCGCTGCGGAGATGCCCATGCATACCCACGCGGTGAACTCGTCCTCGAGCTCGACCGGAGGGGTGTCCTCACCGGCGAACAACGTGATCGGCAGCGCGAACAACATGTTCCACACGCCCGACAGCCTCACGCCGATGAACGCGGGCACGATCACCAACACCGGCGGCAGCCAGGCGCACCTGAACATGCAGCCGTTCCTGAACCTCTCGTTCTGCATCGCGCTGCAGGGCATCTTCCCCTCCCCGAACTGAGAGACGAGACGACATGGCCCAGCCTTACGTCGGCGAGATCCGCATGTTCGCCGGGAACTTCGCCCCTGCCGCATGGATGTTCTGCGAGGGGCAGCTGCTGCCCATCTCGGAGAACGAGACCCTCTTCCAGTTGATCGGCACCACCTACGGCGGCGACGGTGAGTCGAACTTCGGGTTGCCCGACCTGCGCGGCCGGATCCCGATGCACCAGGGCAACGGGTTCACCCTCGCGGAGACCGGCGGCGCCGAGGAGATCACCCTCACCACCAACCAGATGCCCGTCCACGGGCACGCGTTCCTCGGAGCTGCCGTGGGGGGCAACCAGATCTCGTCGGCCGGGGCGCTGCCGGCGAACTCCGGCAACGTCGTGCCCTACTTCAACGCGGCGCCCGACGGCGCCATGAGCCCGGCCAGCGTGGTGCCGGTCGGCGGCAGCCAGCCGCACACGAACTTCCAGCCGTACCTCTGCGTCGACTTCATCATCTCCCTCTTCGGGATCTTCCCGAGCCCGACCTAGGAGCTGGCATGGCCGATCCATTCGTCGCCGAGATCCGCGTCTTCCCGTTCAACTTCGCTCCCAAGGGGTGGGCGTGGTGCAACGGGCAGCTGCTGCCGATCTCGCAGAACACCGCGCTGTTCTCGCTGCTCGGCACCACCTACGGCGGGGACGGGAAGTCGACGTTCGCGCTGCCGGACCTGGAAGGAAGGGCGCCGATGCACCCGGGCCAGGGCCCGGGGCTGTCGCTGCACGAC
>CADCVT010000430.1 GCA_902806215.1 uncultured Solirubrobacteraceae bacterium
TGCGGCTGTAGGCGACGCCCTTGATCTCGAGCGCCTTCTCGACGGTCGCGCATGGATGGGAGCCGTGGACGACGAAGAGGCGAGCGGGCATAGAGCCTGGGATTCTGTCACGCACAGTCCGCCGTGCGACAGTTCGCCGGGGAGACGCCTTCGGAGCGAAGCGTCAACTGGCCTTCGCGACCCGCATCGTGGCCGGCCATGTCGAGCTTGGGGCGCGCAGGGAGGGGCGTCGAGCAGCTTCGCTTACGTTCCGTTCGGAGTCCCGGGTGGACAAAATCCCCACGGGCGTGGTACCGGCGCGTAGCGTCCGGCTCTCCGACCCGGAGGGGACCTCTAGGTCTTCGTTTCGCCGTCATCTGTCCTACGCCAACGTCATGGCGACAATCGCCGTCTTCATCGCGCTCGGGGGGACCGCCACCGCGGCTTTCGTCGTCACCGGCAAGAACGTCAAGAACTCGTCGCTGACGGGCGCAGACGTCAAGAACTCCTCGATCACTGGGGCGGACCTCACGAACAACTCGGTCGGCAGCGTCGACATCAAGGATGGCGATCTGCTCGCGTCGGACTTCAAGCCGGGCCAGCTTGATCGCGGGTGCTCCGGGTCCGTAGGGTCCGAAGGGCGATCCGGGTGCGCCGGGGCAGCGGGGGGTCACGGGCGCGCAGGGGCAGCCCGGAACCCCCGGGGCTGACGGAGAAGATGGAACTCCCGGTACCGCACGTGCCTACGCACTCGTCAACACGAACGGCACCCTCGTCGCGGCCAAGAGCAAGAACGTCTCCAGCGTCACCCGCCCGTTCGTCGGTTCGTACTGCGTCGTCCTACCCGCGAGCATCGACGCGAGCACCGTCGAGGCGGTCGTCTCCCCGAACTACGTGTCGGCTCCGTTCCTCCCGATCGCGCAGATCAACGCCGACCGGAGCAACTGCGCCGGCGCGAACGCGATCAAGGTGCAGACAAGTCCCCCGCCTTCGATTCCGCGGGTAGGGACAGTCCCCGGCCTTCGATTCGGAGGTCGGGGACAGTCCCCCTGAGGAACGCGAATGTTTCTGGCGTGAGGCGCGT
Source organism: uncultured Solirubrobacteraceae bacterium (assembly GCA_902806215.1). GTDB lineage: Bacteria > Actinomycetota > Thermoleophilia > Solirubrobacterales > Solirubrobacteraceae > CADCVT01. Next base: position 1,064 of record CADCVT010000430.1, read on the forward strand.
TGGAGAGCGCATGGGTCGCCTCATCCAGTGCTGCGCGCTCGCGCTCGTCCTCACCGTCCTTCCCGGGTCCGCCGCCGCGTCGCTCCCGAGCGTCGACTCGGGGCATCGTCCCGGTCCGGACGTGCTCTACGCGCCCGCACCGCGCGCGCCGCAGCTCGAGAACACCGGGCCGTGGACGGCGCCGCCGATCCTCGTGTCCGGCGCGAGCGCGTACCGCGACGGCGAGTTCCTCTACCAGGACTTCCTGCTCGACGACTACGGCGCCGCCGGCGCGCGCGAGCCCGACAACCCGATCGGCCCCGAGAGCTATCTCTTCGCGCCGACAACCGGCACGATGACCTACCCGACCGACGAGGTCTACGCCGACAACGCCGCCGACCTCGTCGAGCTGCGGACCAAGCCGCTCGACGGCGCGACCGCGTTTCGCATCACGCTCAACACGCTCAAGGACCCGGCGCGCACCGGCGTGACGATCGCGATCGGCTCGTCGGCGACCGCGATGCCGTGGCCGCACGAGGCCGGCGTTCGCTCGCCCGCCCAGCTCTTCCTCACCGTCCACGGCACGACCGCCGAGCTGCGCGACGCGGCGACGGGAGCGGTGAAGTCGCCGGCCCCCACGGCGACCGTTGACCTCGAGCGCCGCCAGATCGACGTGCGCGTCCCGCACGCGGCGTGGAACCCGGGAACGTCGAAGGTCCGCCTCGCGGCGGGCGCCGGCCTGTGGGACGCCGCCGCCGGCAGGTACCTGACCCCGGCGGCGCGCCGCAGCGCGACGACGCCCGGCGGCGCCGCGCCGACGCGCGCCGCGCTCTTCAACGTCGCGTTCCGCTTCAACGAGCCGCTGCCCGACGTCGACAACCCCGCCGTCGGCTGGACGATCGCCGACGCCGCGGCGGGCGCCGCCATCCAGGCGACGTGGTGGCGCGAGAAGGCGCAGGCCGAGGCGCTCACGGTCGGGGACGTCAGCCCGTTCTTCGCCGAGGTCGACTTCGGCAAGCTCGCCGCGAAGGCCGACGACGACGCCGGCGTCCCGAAGACCGGGCCGATGAGCCGCATCTTCGCCAGCCGCTTCAGCTTCGGGCAGGGCGTCGACCACTCGAAGGTCTGCTTCTCGGTCGGCAGCGAAGCCTCCGAGCCCGGCCCCAAGTGCCAGGGCCGCCACGTCGGCCAGCTCCAGCCCTACGCGCTCTACGTGCCGAAGAAGGGCCAGCCGGCGAAGGGCTTCGGGCTGACGCTGCTGCTCCACTCGCTGTCGGGCAACTACAACCAGTACACCGCGTCGAAGAACCAGTCGCAGATGGGCGACCGCTCGGCCGGCACCCTCGTCGCCACGCCGAACGGTCGCGGGCCCGACGGCTTCTACGCGGGGATCGCGGAGGCCGACACGTTCGAGGTGTGGTCCGACGTCGCGCGCCACTACGCGCTCGACCCCGACTGGACCACCGTGACGGGCTACTCGATGGGCGGCTTCGGCACCTATCGCCTGCTCGCCCGGTACCCCGACCTCTTCGCGCGCGGCATGAGCGTCGTCGGCACGCCCGGCAGCGTCGACGATCAGCTCGCGTCGCTGCGCAACACGCCGGTCATGAACTGGGTCGCCGCCGGCGACGAGCTCGTCCCGATCAACGAGACGGAGAAGCTCGCCACCGACCTCGCGGCGAGCCGCCTGCGGTTCATCCATGACCTGTTCCCGCAGGCCGACCACCTGACCCTCGCGACGAACGACGAGTACGGGCCGGGGGCCGAGTTCCTCGGTGGGCACCGCGTCGACCGCGACCCGCACCACGTGACCTACGTCGTCGACCCGGGCGACGACGGCGCCGCCGCCCGCGCGGTGGCCGACCATGCGTACTGGGTGTCCGGCGTCACGCCGCGCGACGCGAAGGCCGAGCAGCGCGGGACGATCGACGCGCGTTCGGACGGCTTCGGCGTTGGCGACCCCGACGTCGGCGATGTCGAGGAGGGCGCGGGCGCGGTCGTCGGCGGCGCCCGCGGGCCGCAGAGCTACCGTCGCCGCTCGCGCGAGTGGGGCCGGCCCAAGACCATCGCCCGGGCCGACCGCCTCACCGTCACCGCGAAGAACCTCACGACGGCGACGATCGACACGAAGCGCGCGCGGCTGAGCTGCTCGCCGCTGGTAGACCTCAAGAGCGACGGGCCGTTCGACCTGCGGCTGTCGTGCCCGGCCGCGTCGGCCTCGGGCGACATCGCCGGACCCGGCCGCCCCGGCCGTCGCCGCGGCGCGACCGGCTGCGCGCTGACCTCGGTCGTCGTGCGGCTCCCCCGCGTGAAGGGCCGGCGGATCGTCTCCGTGCTCGTGACGCGCAAGGGCCGCCGCGTGCGTCTCAAGCGCGGTCGCAACGTCCGCGTTGTCGTCGTGCGCCGCCCGACGACGCGCACGTTCGCGCTGCGCCTGCGCGTGCGGACGAGCGGCAAGCGCCCCCGGACGGTCACCGTCCTGCGCCGTTTCCGCGGATGCTGAACCGCGCGCCGCGCGCCAGTTTGTGATCCGGATCGGGCTCCGACGCGCTACTGCGTTGGAATCTGACGGCAATCACGAGGGGGCCGCGGCACATGCCGAACGACCTGTCCATCGAAGAAGTCGATCGCGACGGCGCGATCGCAGAGGCGACAGAGGGGCTGCGGGAGCACACCCGCGCGGGCATGTTCCGCCGCATCGGTCTCTTTGCGGGCGGAGGCGTCGTCGCCGGCGCGATCCCGCTGACCATGGCGACGGGCCAGGGTGGAGGGCTCTCCAAGCAGGACACGGAGATCCTCAACTACGCGCTCACGCTCGAGTACCTCGAGGCCGCGTTCTACAACGAGGCCAACGAGAAGGGCAACCTGACCGGCATCGCGCGGACGTTCGCGCAGGTCGTCGGCCAGCACGAGAACGAGCACGTCACGACGCTCCAGGGCGTCCTCGGCGCGAAGGCCGTCAAGAAGCCGAGCTTCGACTTCAAGGGCTCCACCAACAAGGAGACCACCTTCCTCAAGACCGCTCGCGTTCTCGAGGACACGGGCGTCGCCGCCTACCAGGGGCAGGCGACACGGATCAAGTCGACCGACGTCCTCGCGTCGGCCGGAGCGATCCTCGCCGTCGAGGCCCGTCACGCCGCCTGGGTGCGCGACATCCTCGGCGCCGGCAAGGACCCGAGCCCCGCGCCCGAGGCCTTCAGCACCGCCAAGTCCATGAAGCAGATCCTCGATGCGGTCGGCGAGACCGGCTTCATCAAGAGCTGAGCCCGGAGACGATGAACATGGATCAGAACCA
>CADCVT010000431.1 GCA_902806215.1 uncultured Solirubrobacteraceae bacterium
CCCGGAGGCACCGACGGTGCCGACCGACCCGGTCACACCGACCACGCCGAGCGAGCCGATCACGCCGGCGGTGCCGCAGGACCCGACGGTGCCGGCGGACCCGACACCGACGGAGGTCCCTGCGGACCCGGCGACCTAGCTTAGGCCAGGCCCTCGGCCTCGAACTCGCGGAGGAAGCCCTCGAACAGGCGGCGGTGGCCCTCCTCGTCGCGGAGGATCGCGATGACCATGTCCTGCGTGACGTGGTCGACGCCGTCGGTCACCTCGATGATCGTGTTGTAGTGGTCGATCGCGCCGGTCTCGGCCTCGATCACGCCCTTGATGATGTGAACGATGTCGGTCTGGTGGTCGGGCGGCTGCAGGAACGTCTGCTCCGCCGCGAAGTCCATCGAGCCGGGGACGACGCCGTAGAGCTCCTTGATGCGCTTGGCGAACTCCTGCGCGTGGCCGAGCTCCTCCTGGACGTCCTGCTGGAGCGACTCGATGACCTCCTGGGCGCGGAGGCCGTCGGGGTTCGTGGAGTTGGCGATGTACGACATCACCGTCTCGATCTCCATCCAGTAGGCCTTGGTCAGGAGGGCGATGATCTCCTCGCGCTTCTCGCGCTGCTCCTCGGAGAGGATCCCCTTGTGTCGGGTGCTCGGTGTGGAAGACATACGGATCAACTGCCCCGGAACGCGCGCCGGTACGCAGTCGGCGTCGTTCGGGTGGCGCGGGCGAAGTGGCGGCGCAGGTTCGTCGCCGATCCGAGCCCCGATCGCGCCGCGACGTCCTCGACCGGGAGATCGGTCGCCTCGAGCAGGCGGCGGGCGTGCGCGACGCGCTGCTCGTGCAGCCAGCGCACCGGCGAGGTGCCGGTCTCGGCGGCGAACCGCCGCAGGAACGAGCGCTCGGACAGGTACGCATGGCCCGCCAGGTCGGCGACGGCGAGCGGCGTGTCGAGCCGCTCGAGCGCCCACGTGCGGGTCGCCTCGAGGCCGTCCTGCGCGGCCCGCGGCAGCGGCCGGTCGACGAACTGCGCCTGCCCGCCGCCGCGGTGCGGCGCCACCACCATCCGCCGGGCGACCGCGTTGGCCACCTCGGCGCCGTGGTCGAGGCGCACGATGTGCAGGCACAGGTCGATGCCCGCGGCGACGCCGGCGCTCGTGAGCACGCGGCCCTCGTCGACGTAGAGGACGCTCGCGTCGACGTCGATCGCGGGGAACCGCGCGGCGAGGTCGGCGGCGTCGTTACAGTGCGTCGTCGCGCGGCGACCGTCGAGCACGCCCGCGGCCGCGAGCACGAACGCGCCGGTGCAGATGGAGACGAGCCGGGCGTCGGAGCGGGCGATCGCGTCGAGCACGCGGCCGTCGAACGGCCCCTCGGTCGGCGTGATCCCGGGGACGACGATCGTCTCGGCGTCCGCGAGCGCGTCGAGGCCCGCCTCGGCCACGAGCGAGAAGCCGGTCGACGTGGGGACCGGAGCCGCGGCCGCCGAGCAGACCGTGGTCGCGTACTGCCGCCGCTCGGCGCGGTGGCCGAAGACCTGCGCAGGCACCGACAGGTCGAAGGCGACGACGCCGGGGAGGGCGAGGATGGCGACGCGATGTGGCGGCATCCGTACGAACGATGGCATTCCCGCCACTGGCGGGCAAGCCAGCGGTGGGCGACGATGACCCGATGCAGATCGACATCGTGCTCTACGACGGCTTCGACGAGATGGACGCGGTCGGTCCGTACGAGGTGTTCCGCAACGCCGGGATCGAGGCACGTCTCGTCTCACTCATCGACGCTGGAAGCCTGACGGGCTCGCACGGCATGACCGTGAAGCTCCAGGGGGTCCTCCACGATGGAGCCCAGCCCGACGCGGTCCTCGTGCCGGGAGGGGGCTGGAACGACAGCAGCGAGCACGGGGCACGGACCGAGGCCGAGCGGGGCGAGCTCCCGCGGCGCCTCGCCGAGCTCCACGCGGCCGGCGTCCGGGTGTTCGGCGTGTGCACCGGGACGATGCTGCTCGCGGCGGCTGGCCTACTCGAAGGCCGGCCCGCCATCACCCACCATGGAGCCCTCGACGACCTCCGCGCCAGCGGCGCGACCGTGCACGCCGACGCGCGCGTGGTCGACGACGGCGACATCGTCACCGCCGGCGGCGTGACCTCCGGCATCGACCTCGCGCTGCACGTCGTCGAGCGCGAGCGCGGACGCGCTGTCGCCGACGCCGTGGCCCGCGAGATGGAGCACCGCCGCGACGAGCGGCAAGGTCCGCACGCCGACGCAGACGGCGGCGGACCCCCGAAGTAGCGGCTTACGCCCCGTCGCAGCTCTGCACGTTGTCGATGTGCAGCAGCTCGTTCCACTCGTGGCAGTTCTGCGGGATCGACGGCAGGTCCGGACCGGCGGCCGCCGCCGAACCGGCGAGCGGACCGAACGAAGCCACAGCGAACACCACGACCATCACCTTGCGCATAAGAGAGCCTTCCCCCATTGAGTCGGAGGCTCCCAACGCGTGCACGAGCGCGAACTGGCGCTTATCAACCAGGGGTTCCCCCGGTGCTTTGTCCGAGGGCCTGACGTAGCGTCAGACCCATGCTCGCCCGGTCGGCCGTCCTCTGCTGCATCCTCGTCGCGCTCGTCGCGGCCCCCGCGCACGGGGCCACGTTCACCGTCACGAGCAACAACGACGTCAACGACGGGACCTGCGGGGCGCACTGCTCCCTGCGCGAGGCCATCATCGCCGCCAACACCGACGTCACGGCCGGCACGCTCGACGAGATCATGTTCAGCGGCACGATGGTCATCACCCCGGCCACGGCGCTGCCGACCGCGACGGACGACGTGGTGATCAACGGGACCGACAGCGCGGGCTGCGTCTGGAGCCCGCGCTCCGTGGGGCTCGATGGCAACGGCGCTGCGTTCGACGGGCTGACGCTCGGCGCGGGGTCCTCCGGCAGCCGCGTCTGCCGAATCGGGATCCGGGGCTTCGAGGACGGGATCCGGATCCAGGACTCGAGCTCCTCCAGGGTGGACGGCTGCCGCATCGGCACGAACGCAGCCGGGGAGGCCGCCGATCCGAACAGCCAGAACGGCATCTCGCTCATGGACGCTCCCTACGCGATCATCGGCGGCGGCGGCGGGGGCGCGACGCTCAACATCATCTCCGGCAACGGCGCCGACGGCATCGACGCGGCGGGCGCGTCGTTCGGCACGGCCGTCCAGGGCAACTACGTCGGACTCGACAAGGACGGCACGACCGCGATCCCCAACGCGGGCGGGGTCCACATCCACAGCACCGCGCTCGGTTCGGTCGTCGGCAGCAACGACCCAGCCGGTCGCAACATCATCAGCGGGCACGCCACCGGCACCGGCGTCACCGCGGGCGCCGGCGAGGTCGTCGGCAACTACATCGGGACCGATGTGACCGGCCTGCTCGCCGTGCCCAACCAGGTCGGCGTCCAGGCCGAGGGAACCACCATCGTCGGCCGGACGGCGGAGGCGGAGCGCAACGTCATCAGCTCGAACGAGATCGGGGTGCGGGCTCCCGCCGCCGCGAAGGTGGAGGGCAACTGGATCGGCCCGGCCGCGGACGGCACGGCGCTCGGTGGCTCGCAGGGCGTCGTGCTGAACGGCGCGGGCGCCGACGTCCTCGACAACGTGATCGCGGTCGACTCCTACGGCGTCGACGTCGACAACGGGGCCGACGCGATCGTCCAGGACAACCTCATCGGCCTGCTGCCTGACGGCGTCACGGCGTCCGCGCCGACCGGAGACGTCGGCGTGCGCGTCACCGAGGGCGGGGAGGACGTCGACGTCCTCGGCAACACGATCGCCCGCCAGTCGGGCAACGGGATCGAGACCAGCGGCGACGAGGTCACGATCCGCGGCAACGTCGTCGGCCTGGACGTCAACGGCGCGGCGGCACCGAACGGCGGCGGCATCGACGTCAACGGCTCGACCACCATCGTCGGCGGCCCCGCCGACGCCGACCTCAACATCGTCTCGTCGAACACCGGCACCGGCGTCGACCTGGGTCCAGGACCGACGCTGGAGGGCAACTGGATCGGCGTCGGGACCGACGGCACGACCCCGCGCGGCAACGGCGGGGTCGGCGTCCTCGTCGGCGAGACCAGCACCGCGCGGGTGGCGGACAACGTCGTCGCCCACAGCGGCGACGACGGGATCCGGGTCGACAGCAAGGCCATCGGCGGCGAACTGGTCGGCAATCGCGTCTTCGCCAACGGCACCGGCGCCGGCGAGCTCGGCATCGACCTCGCGGTGAGCGGCGTGTCGCCCAATGACCCCGGCGATACCGACCAGCGGCTGCAGAACTTCCCGGTCCTGACGTCGGCGCACACCGAGGGCGGGGTCACGACGGTGGCCGGGACGATCGACACGACGCCGGGGCGGTCGATCCGCGTCGAGCTGTTCTCGGGCGCCGCCTGCCACCCGTCCGGCTTCGGCGAGGCCGAGCAGGTCCTCGGCACGACGACGGTGACCGCCGGCGCCGGCCCGACCGCCTTCAGCACGCCGGTCACGACCACCGCCGCCGGCCGCGTCATCACCGCGACCGCCACCGACCTGACGACGAAGGAGACGTCGGAGCTGTCCGCGTGCCGGACGGTGACGGCACCCGCCGGCCCGGTGGTCGACCCCGGCCAGGAGACCGCGACGGACACGACCACGACCACGACGACAGGGACGCCGACCACAGCGCAACCCACTCCCTCACCGGTCGCCGTCGTTCCGATCGCGCCGCCCGCGCCGAAGTTCCCCGCGAAGATCAGGGTGCTCCGGAACGGCGTCGACGACGGCGTCCTCGACATGCTGGTGGAGATCACCGCCCGCGCGGTGACCCCCGGAGCGGTGCTCTCCATCGACTACGAGTCCTCGGGCAAGCGCACGAAGTTCACGGTCCCCATCACCGGCACGCAGATCAAGGTCCGCAGGAAGCTCCCGTCGACCCAGCCGAAGGACACCGGCATCACGACCGTCACGTACGCCGGCAACGCCGCGGTCTCCCCCGACAGCGCGCGGCTGCGCGCTGCCGACGGCAAGTCGCTGCTCGTCCGCAAGGTCACCTCGATCGCCAACGGCAGGCTGGCCGTCGAGGGCACGGTCGTGAGCACGGCGAGGGGCGTCGTCCGCGTGCGGCTGGGCTACAACAAGCCCGACGGCAGCACGGCGTTCCTGTCGTGGAACGCGCCGATCAAGGGCGGCACGTGGAAGCTCGCGCAGGCGCTCCCGGCCGAGGCGGCCGGTGGCGGGCAGCTCTCGATCGAGTTCACCGGCTACGAGGCCCGCGGGCTCAGGGGGGAGCAGACGGCGAAGGAGGTCCTGCCGTAGGGCGCTCGGCCATCGCGGCGGCGAGCGCCGCGCGCGAGCGGACGCCGACCTTGCGGTACACGCGGCCGAGGTGGAACTCGACCGTCTTCGGGCTGAGGAAGAGCTCGCCGGCGATCTCGCGCGTGGTCGCACCGCGCGCTGCGGCGAGCGCCACCCGCTCC
>CADCVT010000432.1 GCA_902806215.1 uncultured Solirubrobacteraceae bacterium
CAGCGGCGCCGTGGCGTCGCGCTCGGAGACCACAAGCTCGATGTCGTCGGGCCAGGGGATCGCGACGTCCGGGTCGTCGTAGCGGATACCGCGCTCGACGTCGGACGAGTAGTAGTTGGACTGCTTGTAGATCACGTCGGCGACGTCGGAGCCCACGACGAAGCCGTGTGCGAAACCGATCGGGACGTAGAGGACGTGCATGTTCTCGTCGGTGAGGTCGAAGCCCTCGTACTCGCCGAAGGTCGGCGAGCCGGCGCGCAGGTCGACGACCACGTCCCAGATGTGACCGCGACCGCAGCGCACGAGCTTCGCGGCGCCGGCGCCGATCTGGAAGTGCATGCCGCGGACCACGCCGCGGCCCGAGCGCGAGTGGTTGTCCTGGACCATCGTCTCGCGGACGCCGAGCTCCGCGAACGCGTCCTCGCGGAAGGTCTCGGTGAAGAACCCGCGCTCGTCGCCGAACACCCTCGGCGCGATGAGCAACGGCCCATCCAGCCTTGTCTCGCGCAGCTCCATCGCAGCAATCTACAGCGCGCGCACCGCGGCCCGGCGGCCCCCGAAGGCGTCCACGTCGCCCATGAGGTCGCGCGCGACGCGTGGCCAGATGCGGCTCGCGCGGAACTCCTCGGCGCGCACGCGGCCGCGCAGCCGGACCTGCTCGAACGTGGTCGGTCGCAGCTTGAGCTGGTGCATCACGCGCCGCAGCTGGTCGGGCGCCTCGACGACGACGTGGTCCAGCCACGGCTCGAGGCCGCGGCGCGGGACGAGCGGCTCGGTCACCACGAGCAGACCCGCGGCCAGGAACAGCGGGACGGTCGGCGGGAAGCTCGGGACGGGCGCGGCGTGCAGGGCGACCCCGATGTTCGAGCGCTCGAGCGCCTCGCGCAGCGCGTCGCCGGCGAGCCCGAACGCGTAGTGCGTGAGGTCGTAGAAGTGCTTCTGCTCCATCAGGTAGGCCTCGCGGCGCTCGTCGGACTCGCCCAGGAACAGCGCGCGCGGCGGCCGGGTGGCCGGGCGCGGCGGGAGGTAGAGCGCGTCGTCGACCGGCAGTGGCGGCGAGCGCCACACGTCGAGCTCGGGCGCGGCGCGGGCCAGGAGCGGGTCCACAGCGATGACCCGGTCGAAGTCGCCGGGGTCGAATGCGACCAGGTTGCCGAGGCCGCCGCTGGTCTCGACCGCGTAGGCCAGGTCGTCGCCGGGCGCCCACGGGTCTTGTGCGTCGCCATAGCGCAGCCGCACCGTCTGATCGACGCACGCCACCGTCGTGGCCGCGACCTCGGCCATGAGGCCGCGCGGCAGGCGGTGCGGCGCAAACGCCACGACGACGTCGGGCGCGATCTCGGCGAGCGGCTCGACGACCTCGCCGTCGCGCGCCTCGACGAACGCGGGCTCGACGCCGTGCGCGGGCGCGCTCAGCGTCCAGCAGGCGTGCTCGACCCGCCGGCCGACGAACGCGAGGCGGAGCGGGCGCGACATGCGGCCTAGAGTAGTCCCGTGTGAAGGTCGCCTTCCTGCTCCCCGACTTCAGCCTCTCCGGAGGCGCGGGCATCGTCGTGCAGCACGCACGGCGGCTCGCGCACGACCACGGCTTCGAGGTCGTGCTCGTCCGCACGAAGGAACCGCTCGGCCGCGAGTGGTCGTATGCGGGGCTCGGCGAGGTGCGCACGGCCGAGGTCCAGGAGCTCCACGAGGAGCACTTCGACGTCGTCGTCGCGACGTGGTGGGAGACGGCGATCACGCTGTTCGACCTCTCGGCGGACCGCTACGCGTACTTCCTGCAGCTGTTCGAGAACTCGCACTACGCCGCGGGCGCGCCGGAGGCGCCCGGGTTCGTCCTGACCACGGGCCTGCCGGTCCGCTACATCACCGCCGCGCGCTGGATCCGCGACCTGACCGAGCAGCTCCAGCCCGGCAACCGCGCGCAGTACGTGCGCAGCGGGATGGACAAGTCGGTGTGGGCGGTCCCCGAGACCGTCGAGCCCGCGACCGGGCCGCTGAAGATCGTCATCGAGGGGTCGCTCGGGCTCCTGCGCAAGGGCACGCCGCACGCCCTCGCCTCCGTGGGCCTCATGCGCGAGCCGCACCACGTGACGCTCGTGACCCCCGAGCCGCCGTCGACGCCCGTCGAGGGCGTCGACGTCCACCTCGGGGCCTTGCCCCACCCCGAGCTGGCGGCGCTCTTCCGCGACTCACACGTGCTCCTCAAGCTCTCGCGCGCCGAGGGCATGTACGGGCCGCCGCTCGAGGGCTTCCACTGCGGCTGCACGGTGGTGACGAACCCGGTCACCGGCCACGACGACTACATCGTCCACGACGAGAACGGGCTCGTCGTCGACTGGGACGACCCGACCGGCACGGCGCGGGCGCTCGACCTCCTCGCCCGCGACCGGATGCTCCTGCACCGCCTGCGGCTCGGTGCGCTGGAGACCGCGCGGGCCTGGCCGACGTGGGAGGTCGCGTCGGGCTTCATGGCCGAGGCGCTGCGCACGATCGTCCGCGAGCCCCCGCCGAACGCCCGGGCGTCGGGTCAGCGCCTCGCGCACGAGATCGGGCACACCGTGTTCCACACCGAGCGCCTGGCGATGGAGGCGCGCGGCGCGCACCGCGTGCTCGATGACCTGCGTGCGCAGAAGGCGTACCGGGCGGCGATCGCCGCGCGACGCTACGCCACGCCGGCGCTGCGCGCCGCACGCAGGATCGTCAAGCGGTAGCGGCCACTCGTCGGCCCGACCCGAAGGCGTCGAGGTCGGCGAGCAGGTCACCCACGAGACGGTCGAACGTCGTCGACGCCCGGTAGGCCTCGGCCTTGGCCCGCCCGCAGGCGCGAACGCGCTCTCCCCACACGGGATCGGCCTCGACGCGATCGAGCGCGCGCATGAGCTCGTCCGGCGACTCGACGACGACGTAGTCGCGCCCCGGCTCGAGGCCGTGCTGCGGGCTCAGCGGCTCGCTGATGACGAGGTGCCCGGCGGCGAGGTGCAGGCAGACGCGGTTCTCGAAGCTCGGGTACGGCTCGTTGTGCAGGTTGAGCGTCACCTCGTGCTCGGCCAGGAACCGCCCGAGGTCCTCGACGCCGGCGCCGAACGCGACGTGGAGCACGTCGTAGCGGGCCTTGACCGGCCCGAGGTACGTCTCGCGGTGCGGCGTGGACCGGCCGATGAACACGAGCCGCGGCGGCGACGACAGCGGCCGCGGGTTGCGGTAGAGGCGATCGGCGACCGGGATCGGCAGCGAGCGCCAGACCGGCATCACCCGGTCGGCGACGGGGACGATGTTGGGGTCGAACGAGACGATCCGGTCGACGTTGCGCGGATCGAGGCGCTGGAGGTCGCGGGCGCGCTTGGCGAGATCGGGATGCGGCGTGCCGTCCAGGCTGCGCGGAACGGGCTCGGTGAGGAAGCCCACGATCGCCGCGTCGAGGTCGGCGAAGATGCCGGGCGGGAGCGTCTCGGGGCGGAACACGACGACGACGTCCGGCGCGAAGCGGTCGAGCGCGTCGCGCATCGGGAGCGGCTCGACGGTCTCGCGGAACTCGACGAACGTCTCGTGCTCGCGCGCCGGGACGCACGCCTCGAAGAACGTCGACTGACCGACGTAGGCGACGCGGGGAGGGGCCACCGGCAGCAGGGTAGGATGCGCGGCCGTGTCTCGCCGGCCCGACCTCGAAGCGCGATGAGGCACGTCGTCGGCGCCGCGTCCGGTGACCTCGCCGCGATGGCCGCTGCGGCCCGGCTCGGCGACCGCGTCGAGGACCTGGAGGCCGGCGGCGTGGTCCTCGCCGGCGACGAGTCGTGGCGGCCGGACCTGCCGGGTGGCGTTCGCCGCGCCCGCTGGCTCGGCCGCGATCCCGCGGGCGCGCTCGACCTCCCGCTGCCGACCGTCGCGTCCGCCGCCTGGATCGCCGAGCTGCTCGGCCGCCTGCGACCCGACGCGCCGGTGTTCGTCGTCCGGCC
>CADCVT010000433.1 GCA_902806215.1 uncultured Solirubrobacteraceae bacterium
CGCCGTCGCCGCGTAGGTCACGCCGCGCGCGACGCCGAACGCCGCCTCGGTGGCCGGCCCGGCGCCGTCGCCGATGAGGTCTGCGACGGCGGGCGCGGCGCGCGTGCCGCCGTCGCCGACGGCGAAGACGAACCCGCCGGTCACCGGATGCGAGTCGGCCGACAGCACGCGGAAGGTCGCGACGTACGTCCCCGCGGGCAGGCCGTCCTTGAGCCCGACGGCGATCGTCGTGTCGCCGCCGGGCCGCGACGTCCGCCCGTCGTCGACGCGCCGCGAGTCGGCGTCGAACACGCGGACCGCGCCGAACGCCGCCTCGACCGGCTCGTTGAAGCGCACGACCACGCTCTCGGGTGCCGCGTCGAGCGACGCGCCCCGCGACGGGGTCGTCTCCTCCACGACGGCGTGGCCGAGGGCGGCGGGCGCGCAGATCAGGAGCGCGAGCAGCGCCAGGAGGGCGGCCCTCACCACGCCTCCTCCCTCGGGCCCGTCTCGGCGGCGGCGCGGCGGCGGCGTCGCCGGACGAGCGGCACGAGCATGATGCTGCCGAGGATCAGGACGCCGCCGACGACGTACGCGGCGACCGGCGCCTCGGCGCTGCTCCCGCGCCAGAACAGCGTGCCGTCGATCGTCGCGTCGCGCGACCCCGCGCGCAGCGGCACCTTCCAGTCGAACACCTTCTGCCGCTTGCTCCTGTCGGCGATCTTCGGCGGGTCCTGCTCGTTCATCCAGTGGATGCGGTGGTCGTGGAAGACGAAGCGCCCGTTGCGTGCGACGGCCTTCCACCGCGGTGCGGCCTTCGGGTCGATCCCGTCCGGCACGTCCGCCCCGTCGTAGCGCTCGGTGTTGAGGTACGTGGCGGTCGAGCTGCGGTTGACCTCGACGACCCCGCCGGGCCGGAAGCGCACGTACGGCTCGTCCTCGTAGCCGACGACGACGACGGTCTGCTCGAGGCCGTCGTCGACGAGCTGCAGGCTGTCGTCGCCGTTGACGACCTGCACGCGCAGGCCGGGGACGTCGGGCGTGCGGGTGACGAGCGACTCGAAGTCAGGGTTGCCCTCGTGGGCGGTTGCTGGTGCGGCCGTCGCCCCGAGGGCGAGGGTCGCGAGAAGCGCCGAACGGCGCATGGATGCCTCCTCTCACAGCTCATAACGACATCCGAGAATCGCCCCCTGGGCGATTCTCGAAGGACGATCGCCCCTGGGCGATCGTCCCGTTTACGCGGTGAGAGGAGCGGGTGGAGGACGGACGGCGCGCGCCGTGCCCAGGATCCGCCCGGCGCGCACGACGAGCGGCGGTGCGGGGCGTGGCTTGGGCTCAGCGGCGGCGGCACGACGCGGCCGGCGCCGGGCGGCGACCTTCGCGGCGAGGCGCGCGAGGCGCTCCTCCCCGACGTAGGAGCCCGCCAGCAGCGGCACCGCCAGGCACAGCAGCGGCGAGATCAGCAGGACGTCGGCGTGGATCCCGCCGAGCTCCACGCCGAGGCCGAGCGCCGCGAACACGACGCCCAGCACGAGCATGACCTTGAGATCCCGGCGGGGCATCAACGCGTCACCGTACAGCCCTAACGCGCCAGACTGAAAATCCTTGCGTAGGGTGCCGAGGACGATGCGCGTCTTCATCACCGGAGCCTCCGGGTTCATCGGCCGGGCCCTCGCCGATCGCTACCGCTCCGAGGGGCACGACGTGGCGGGCGTCGACCTCGTCGCCGACCCGGCGCACCACGTCGTCGCGGGCGACGTAGCCGAGGCCGGCGCCTGGCAGGAGCACGCCGCCGACGCCGACCTCGTGATCCACACTGCGGCTGTGGTGTCGTTCCGGCTCACCGACAAGGCCGGGACGTGGCGTGCCAACGTCGTCGGGACGCTCAACGCGCTCGAGGCGGCCGAGCGCGCCGGGGCGAAGCGCTTCGTGCACTTCTCCTCGATCACCGTGTTCGGCTACGACTTCCCCGACGGCGTGACCGAGCGCCATCCCGTGCAGCTGACCGGGATCCCGTACCCCGACACGAAGATCGCCGCCGAGCAGGTGGTTCTCCAGGCGCACGCGGAGGGCCGGATCCCGTGCACGATCATCCGGCCCGGCGACGTCTACGGGCCGCGGTCGCGCCCGTGGGCGGTCATGCCGGTCGAGCTCATCCGCTCGCGTCAGGTCGTCGTTCCCGACGGCGGGCGCGGCATCCACTCCCCCGTCTACGTCGACAACCTCGTCGACGGCGTCGTCCTCGCGGCGGCGTCGGACGCCGGCGTCGGGCAGGTGTTCACGTTCGTCGACCCGGTGCGCGTGACGATCGGCGAGTTCTACGGACGCTACGCCGACGCACTTGGGATGAAGCTCATGACCGCCCCGGCCGGCGTGGCCAAGGCGGGCGCGGCGGCGGCGTACGCGGTGGGACGGCTGCGGCGCGACCCCGACGTGCAGGTCCACCCGCTCGCGGCGGGCTACTTCCTGCGCACGGGCACCTACTCGAGCGCGAAGGCCCGCGACGTCCTCGGCTGGGAACCCGCGGTCGGCTACGAGGAGGGCATGGAGCGCACGCTGACCTGGCTGCGCTCCGAGGGCCTCATCCCCGCCTAGACGTTCACGCCTCTGTCGATCAACCAATCCGCGACCGGCTGCGGCGGATCGCCCTTGAACTCGCTGCGCGCGGCCATCGCAAGGATGTCGATGTCGTCGTCGTCGATCTCGTCGCGCTTGTGGGCGAGGTAGAGCACGACGGCCTGGGCCATCGTGACCGCCGGGTCCTCGTCGGCGCCGAACGCGATGCGCTCCTCGAGGTTGTCGATGCCGGTCACGGGCTCGTCGGCGTCCTCGAAGCGCAGCTCGAACTCGCCCACGACGCCGTCCTCGTCGTCGGGATCGACGACGGCGCAGGCCCGGCGTACGAGCTCTGACAGGTGGACGGGCTCGCTCTGGTGACGTGCGCTCTGGGCCATGCGATCGGGACTACCCGTCCAGAACCCTGTCAGTCGTCGCGAAGTGGAGCTTGGCGACGGATCCCAACGCCTCGCGGCCCCCGGCGGCAGCGATCTGGCGCGCAGCCTCGACGACCTGGGGCGAGGCGCCCTTGGGCAGGGTGACGCCGATGCGCTCGGACGCGCGCGCGAGCCAGTCGAGGAAGGCCTCGCGCGCGACGATCGAGGCCGCGGCGACCGCGATGTCGGCCTCCGCTTTGGGGAACTGGACGATCCGCAGGTGCCGGGCGCCGCGCTCGGCGGCCTGCTCGACGACCCGTGCGTCGGCGAACTGGTCGACGATGGCGTAGGCCGGCGCCGGCCCGCGGGTCAGCAGCTCGGCGATCGAGCGCACGTGGGCCCAGGCCAGCAGCTGGTTCAGGCGCTTGCCCTCGCGCCGGAACTCCGCGTAGAGGCCGTTGTACCGCGGCGGCGCGACCTCGGTCTTCGCCCAGGACGCACGACGGCGGATCTCCGGCGCGAGCCGGCGCACGCGCGGATCGCTGAGCTGCTTGGAGTCCTGGACGCCGAGCGCGGCGAGCTCGGCCGCGACCTCGGGCGTCACGCACACCGCCGCGCTGACCAGCGGGCCGAAGTAGTCGCCCTTGCCCGACTCGTCGACGCCGGCCCATGGCGCGTCGCGCGGGAGGTCGATCGGCAGCTTCGGCGCTTGCGCAGGGACGACGAACTGGTCGACGAGCCGGCTCAGCACCTCGTGGTACTCGCCCTTGCCGTGGACGCGCACCGTGCCGGTCCGCCACAGCGTCACGCCGGCTCCCTCGAGGTCGTAGCGCCAGACCTCGCCGGTCCCCTTCACCTCACGCGGCTCGGCGCCGGAGCGTTCCAGCGCCTGGCGCAGCGCCTCCTGGCGCTCCGCCCCGACTTTCAAGAAGTGCTCCGCAGGGCATCCGGCCCTGCGTTCTGAGACGGCTGTTCGCCGTCCGGGCTCAACGTTCTTCTATTGGCGGGAACTCGCCCGGGACGCGCGGGCGGCGCCGGTCGCGCACCTGCCGCTGCCCGCCGTGGTCGCCCTCGGTGCGGCGCTCGCCCTTGCGGCGATCGATGATGACCTCGACGTTGGGGTCGTCCGCGTAGTAGTTCGCGAGCTTGTCGTAGAGGTCCGGAGCGAGCTCCTCTGGCACCACGCAGTAGATCATCGCGCGCAGAGTCTACGCAGCGAGCGAAAGTTCGCCGCGCTCGTCGGCCACGGCGTTGGCGACGCGGTCCTCCTCGTCGAGCTCGGCGAGCTCCGTGCCCTGCGCGATGACGCGCACGCCGGCGGCCTCGTCGGCGAGGTCGACCTCGAACCGGTACCACGAGAGCTCCCACGCGACGGTGATCCCGACGACGCTGCCCTCGGTGGCGCTGGGGACCACGGCGACGATCGGGCCACCGAGCGAGCGGGCGACGCCCGCGACGGTCCTCGGGTGGTCCGAGCCGTTGAACAGCTCGAGCGCGCGGGACATCTTCAGATCGAGGTTCGTCGGCACCGCGTGGACGTGGCGCTGGCGGGGCTCCTCGTACGTCTGCACGATCGGCTCGGGCGCCGGCGCAGGGCGCTCCTCGACGAGGCGCTCGCCGCCGCGCGACGGCAGGTCGTGGCCGTTGCGGCCACGACCGAAGCGCCCAAGCAGCGAGCGGCGGCGACCCTCGCCGGAGCGGCGCGTTCCGGCTCCCAGATCGAGCCCCTCGCGGATCCAGCCGTCGTGCGTCGCGCGGGCCGTGCAGAGCTCGCAGACCATGCGCCGGGCACCCGCGTTGAGGAAGACGTCGGCGTGTTCGCCGCGCAGCAGGGTGCGCCCGCACACGTCGCAGGCGACCGCCGCGTGCGACGTCGTGATGGACTTCCGGGTCACCCGTCGAGGGTAGCGGTGCCCCCCTCCCCTACGCGGCCGCTCCCTCGTCCTGCCGTGTCGTGCTGACGACCTTCTGCGCGAGGTGCGCGGGCAGCTCCTCGTAGCGCACGAACTCCATCGTGTACTCGCCCTGGCCGCCGGTCAGCGCACGCAGATCCGGGGCGTAGGTGAGCATCTCGCTCATCGGGACCTCGGCCTTGATCTCGGTCATCAGGCCGGTCGGCTCCATGCCCTGCGGGCGCCCGCGGCGGCTGTTGAGATCGCCGATGACGTCGCCGACGGCGTCGTCGGGCACCGACAGCGTCACGCGCATGATCGGCTCGAGCAGGACCGCCCCCGCCTGCCCGAGCGCGTCGCGCATGGCGATCGCGCCGGCGGTCCGGAAGGCCTGCTCGGACGAGTCGACCTGGTGGTAGGAGCCGTCGAACAGCGTGACCCGCACGCCCTTGACCGGGCAGCCGGCGATCGGCCCGCTGTTCATCGCGTCGAGGCAGCCCTTCTCGACCGCCGGGATGAAGCCCTGCGGGATCACGCCGCCCTTGATCGCGTTGACGAACTCGAAGCCGGGGTGGGCGGGATCGACGTCAAGTGGCTCGATCTCGATGTGGCAGTCGCCGAACTGGCCGCGGCCGCCGGTCTGCTTCTTGTGCCGTCCGTGCGCCTTGGCGCTCTGGCGGATCGACTCCTGGTACGGGACCCTCGGCGGCTTGAGGTCGACCTCGGCGCCGAAGCGGTCGCGCAGCCGGTCGACGACGACCTCGACGTGCATCTGCGACAGCCCGGCGACGATCTGCTCGCCCGTCTGCTCGTCGCGGTGCAGGTCGATCGTCGGGTCCTCCTCCTGCAGGCGCCGCAGCGACGTGAAGACCTTGTCCTCGTCGCCCTTGGTGTGCGGCGTCATCGCGAACGCCATGACCGGCGCCGGGAGCTTGATCGCCGGCATCTCGATCGGCTCGTCGCGGTCGGCGAGCCAGTCGCCGGCCCGGGTGTCCTTGAGCTTGGCCACCGCCCCGATGTCGCCGGGGCCGAACTCCTCGGCGTGCGTCGTCTCGCGGCCCGCGAACGTGAGCAGCTGCCCGACCCGCTCCTTGCCGTGGGTGCGGGTGTTCATCACCTGGGTGTCGTGGTTCATGACGCCCTGGTAGACGCGGAAGAGGTTGATGCGTCCGGCGAACTGGTCGGCGCGGGTCTTGAAGACGTAGGCGTAGAGCGGCTTGTCCTCGTCGGGCTCGAGAGTCATGAAATCTGCGCCACCGCTCCCGGGCACCAGCTCGAGGCCGCCGTGCTTGACCGGCGACGGGAGGTCCTCGACAATCGCGTCGAGCAGCCGGTTCGTCGCGAGGTTGCGGGTGGCGACGCCGCAGGTGACGGGGAAGATGTCGCCGTGGTTCGTGCCGTCCTTGAGCGCGGCGACGATCTCGTCGTGGGAGATCTCCTCGCCCTCGAGGTAGCGCTCCATGAGCGACTCGGACACCTCGGAGACCTCGTCCATGAGGTTCTCGCGGTAGCGCTCGGCAAGAGCCTGGTGCTCGTCCGGGATCGGGATCTCCTTGCAGTTGTCCCGGCCGTCGCCGTCGTAGACGAACGCCTTCATGTCGATGAGGTCGATGACCCCGGTGACGTCCTGCTCGGTGCCGATCGGGACCTCGGTGGCGACGACGTGGCGGCCGAACGCTTGCTGGAGCGACTCGAGGCTGCGGAAGAAGTCCGCGCGCTCGCGGTCGAGCATGTTCACGAAGATGAGCCGGGCGATGTCGAGCTCCTCGGCTCGCTGCCAGAGTCGCTGCGTGTTGACCTCGACCCCCATGACGGCGTTGACGACGAAGACCGCGGACTCGCAGACACGCAGGCTGCCGAGCGCGTCGGCGACGAAGCTCGGCTCGCCGGGGGTGTCGACGAGGTTGATCTTGCGGTCGTTCCACTCGAACGA
>CADCVT010000434.1 GCA_902806215.1 uncultured Solirubrobacteraceae bacterium
GCTCGCGCGCCGCGGCCCATCGCCCCGAGGGCGCTCGCACGAAGAGGTCGCGCACCGCGCGCGTCAGCCCGAGCTCGCTCCGCCGGCGACGCCTCACCGCTGGTCCTCGAAGCGTGCTCGGTGGACTGCCATCCACAGGACCGTGTCTCCCGTGAGGACGCGGACGGGGACCCGGATCTCGACCGCTCCGTCGGAGTCGGAGACGAGCACGCGCGCGCCGGGACGCAGCCGCGCCGGAAGCACGCGAAGCGCAGCCCGGTCGACGTCGGCTCCGACCGCGGATGCGCGTGCTCCCGCGCGCGCCGCCGCCGCGCCCGCCCACACCGCCTGACCGCACAGCGCGGCCTGCCACAGACCCGCGGCGACGACGACCACGAACGGAAGCAGCGCCACCAGCTCGACGCTCGCCTGACCGGAACTCGAACGGAATCGCATCGGACGCGACGTTGATCGAGAAGGTGTTGCGCGTGTGCCCGGACGTGTGACGAAAGCGCGACAGGAGGGCAACCGAACACACCGCCTGGACAGACCGGGCACGAGATCGTGCGCTCGGCGAGGCGGAGGCCAAGCGCAAGGAGAAGGGGTAGCCTCGGAGACGTGCTCGCGCGTTCGCAGGCCGTCGCCCTCCAGTGGCTCGACGAGGGAGCGCGCGTGGTCGCGGCGACCCTCGTCGAGACGCTCGGCAGCGCGCCGCTCGACCCCGGCGCGGAGATGCTCGTCGACGGCCGCGGCCGCATCGAGGGATCGGTCACGGGCGGCTGCGTCGAGGGCGCGCTGGTCGAGGAGGCA
The DNA here is from genome assembly GCA_902806215.1 of uncultured Solirubrobacteraceae bacterium. Classification (GTDB taxonomy): domain Bacteria; phylum Actinomycetota; class Thermoleophilia; order Solirubrobacterales; family Solirubrobacteraceae; genus CADCVT01. Next base: position 790 of record CADCVT010000434.1, read on the forward strand.
CGGAGCGTGCTGGCCGGCGCTCCCCCGCGCGTCGCGACCTACGGCATCAGCGACCAGCAGGCCGTCGACGTCGGGCTCATGTGCGGGGGCACGGTCAAGGTCTTCGTCCACGAGCTGACCGACCGCGACGCGCTCGAGGCGACGACCCGAGCAGTCGCCGACGCACAGCCCGTCGCGCTCGCGACGCTGCTCGACGGACCCGACGCCGGAGCCAAGATCGCCATTCAAGCCGACGCCACGGCGGGCTCGCTCGGCACGAACGAGCTCCTGCACGACAACGTCGTGCGCGACGCCCGCGGGTTCCTCGGCGAGGGCCGCTCGGCGATCCGCCGCTACAGCGCGCGCGGCGAGACGATGGGCGACGACCTGCGCGTCTCGATCATGACCTTCGCGACCCCGCCGCGGATGATCATCTTCGGGGCGATCGACTTCAGCGCTGCGCTCGCGCAGTCGGCCACCGAGATCGGCTACCGCGTCACGATCGTCGACGCGCGTGAGGCCTTCGTCTCCAGCCCCCGCTTCCGGGAGCACGCCGACGTCGTGGTGGACTGGCCGGATCACTACCTCAGCGAGAACACCCTCTACGAGCGCGACGCGATCCTGGTGTTCACGCACGACCCCAAGTTCGACGAGCCCGCCCTCGTCGCCGCCGTGAGGACCGGCGCGGGCTACATCGGCGCTCTCGGCAGCCGCCGCACGCACGTGGATCGCGTGATCAGGCTGCGCGATGCCGGGCTCAGCCAGACCGAGATGGACAGCATCAACTCCCCCTGCGGCCTCGACGTCGGAGCGCGCACCCCCGCCGAGACGGCGATCGCCGTCCTCGCCGAGATCCTCGCGCTCCGGGCCGGCCGCCAAGGCGGCCGCCTCGCCGACGCCAGCGGCCCGATCCACGCGCGCGAGCAGGCCGCCCGGTGAGTCTCGCGGTCTGCGACCGTCGTAGGGACATGTTCAAAGACACCAAGGCCTTCAGCGGCTTCGCCGTCGACGACGTCGACCAGGCCCGCGCCTTCTACGGCGACACGCTCGGCATCACGATCACCGAGGAGATGGAGTCGATCCTCGTCCTGCAGCTCGCCGGCGGCGAGCGCCCGACGCTGATCTACCCCAAGCCCGACTTCGAGCCCGCCACCTACACGGTCCTCAACTTCCCGGTCGACGACATCGACGAGGCGGTCGACGCCCTCGCGGCGAAGGGCGTCGCGTTCGAGCGCTACAACGGCATGGAGCAGGACGAGAAGGGCATCGCCCGGGCGATGGGAGGAGGGCCCGACATCGCGTGGTTCCGCGATCCCGCCGGGAACATCCTCTCGGTCCTCGTCCCGGTCTGAACGAGCTTGCTCGCGGTCACCGCACCGAGATCGACTATGACAGCGGTTTCGTCGATCTCGGCGCGCGGCGCGAACTGATGGCGCTAGGAGAGCGCCGGACGCGCCAGGGCCATCAGGAGCGCGTCGTTCGCTCCCTCGCCTATCTGGGTCTGCGGGGCGTCTCGGCGCAGGCGTGCGAGCTCGTCTCCCGCGGCGTAGGAGCGGGAGGCCGCGAGGCGGGACGCCGCGTCGACCGCCCAGACGGCGGTGTCGGACGCGACGAGCTTCGCGGCGGTCGCGAGCTCTCGTGACGAGCCGTCGCGGCGGTCGACGGCCGCGGCGGCGACGTCGACCAGCGCGGCGACCGCCGCCCGGCGCGCGATCAGCTCTCCCACGCGCATCTGGGCGTGCGTGTGGTCGCCGAGGACCCCGTCGCCGATCTCGCGCTCGCGCGACTCGCTCACGGCGCAGACGACGCAGCGGTCGACGATCCCGAGCCCGCGGCACGCGACGTTGACCCGCCCGACGTCGAGCGCGTCGAGCATCATCCGCGCGCCCGCGCCCAGCCCGTCGGAGCCGCCGAGGATCTCCGCGCCCGAGGCACGGTGGCCCTCGAACCGGTACGCGGCCGACTCGACGCCGCGGTAGCCGACCTTGTCGAGCTCGCCGACCGCCCAC
>CADCVT010000435.1 GCA_902806215.1 uncultured Solirubrobacteraceae bacterium
CGACCCGGCGCGCGTCGGCAGCAACGAGCTGCATCTCTACCTCCTCGACGCCCGCACCGGCGAGCCGTTCGACGGCACGAAGGAGCTGCGCGTCTCGACGACGCTGCGGTCGAAGCAGATCGGCCCGATCGCCGCCAAGCCGCGGCGCGCGGGCCCGGGCCACTACGTCGTCGAGGGCCTCCAGCTCGTCCCCCGCGGCGCCTGGACGATCGACGTCGTCAGCCGCGTCTCGGAGTTCGAGGAGCACCGGACGTCGCTCGAGGTGAAGGTCGAATGAGCCTGCAGCTCGTCCTGATCCTCGCGCCCGGCGCGCTGCTCTTCGCGGCGCTGCTGCTCGGCCGCTATCCGGGGGAGGCCGCGATCGACCGCGCCCGGCGCGCGCCGGTCGCCGCCCCGCGGCCGCGGCCGGTGGCACGGTTTGTGGTCGCGGCCGCGACGCCGCTGCTGCCGCGTGGAGGAAGGCTCATCGGGTCGGGGATCGCCGCGCGGCCCCCGCCGGCGTGTGGATGAAGGACCCCAAGCGCACTCATCCACACGTTCGAACCGAAAGGCAGTTCCACCATCATGCACCGCAAGATCCTCGCCGCGGCCGCCGCCGCGGCCACGCTGCTCGCCCCCGCGGCGGCGAGCGCCCACGTCACGCTCCAGCCGCAGGAGGTCGCCGCCGGCGGCTTCACCCGCATGGACGTCCGCGTGCCCAACGAACGTGACGACAAGGGCACCACGAAGGTCGCCGTGAAGATGCCGCCCGGGTTCATCTTCGCGTCGTACGAGTCCTATCCCGGGTGGACCGTCGAGGTGGAGAAGCGCAAGCTCGACAAGCCGGTCGAGATGTTCGGCGAGGAGCAGACCGAGGAGGTCGACACGATCACCTGGACCGGCGACGGCGAGCGCGGCATCGTCAAGCCCGGCGAGTTCAAGGACTTCGGCCTGTCGGTCGGAGTGCCGGAGGGCAAGCCCGGCTCGAAGCTGAAGTTCGCCGCGACCCAGAGCTACGAGGGCGGCGAGGTCGTCCGGTGGATCGGGCCCGAGGACGCCGACGAGCCGGCGCCGCTGGTGACGCTGAAGGCCGCGGCTGGTGAGCACGGTGGCAGCGATCCGACGGCGAACGCGACCGCGATCGTCGAAGAGAACGACGCCGCGCCGGCGCAGACCTCGGGCGTGTCGCCCGACGCGCTCGACGACAAGGCGTCGAAGGGTCTGGCGATCGGCGCGCTCGTGGTGGGCGCGCTCGGCCTGCTCGTCGGGATCGCCGGATTCAGCGCGGCGCGGCGCCGCAGCGCCTGACGCCCGCGGCGAGGAGCAGGCCGTCAGCGCTCGCGCGCGGCCTGCTTCTCCGGCGGGATGCGGACGACGTCCCACGCGAGGCCGGTCTTCTCGAGCAGCCAGATCACGCCGGCCGCGAAGTCGATCTGCCCGCGCTTGAGGCCGTGCACCGCCGACGTGGGGAACGCGTGGTGGTTGTTGTGCCACGCCTCCCCGAAGGTGAAGGGCGCGAGCCACGCGAGGTTGCGCGAGTGGTCGCCGGTGTCGAACGGCTGGCTGCCAAAGACGTGGCACAGCGAGTTGATGCTGTAGGTCAGGTGGTGCACGACGAGCATGCGGATCAGGCCGCCCCACAGCAGTCCGGTGAGGCCCGCGGTGATCGTCCCGCCGAGCGCCCACCCGAGGAAGAACGGGAACAGCAGCCCGAGCGTCACCCACAGCACGAAGAAGCGGTCGACGAAGCGGATGACCGGGTCGTCGAGGAGGTCGCGCGCGTAGCGGTCCTTCTTCGCGCGCTGGTCGTGCACGAAGAGCCAACCCCAGTGCGCGTGCCACAGGCCGCGGAGCGTGCCCCTGATCCCGCCGCCGTGGCCGACGTGCGGGCTGTGCGGGTCGCCCTCCTCGTCGGTGAACGTGTGGTGCTTGCGGTGGTCGGCGACCCACGAGACGACCGGTCCCTCGATGGCGGCCGAGCCGAGCGCGGCGATCACGCCGCGGGTGCGCGGGCCGGTCTTGAACGCGCGGTGGGTCAGCAGGCGGTGGAAGCCCACCGTGATCCCCATCGTCGTCACGAGGTAGACGACGATGAACACGACGAGGTCGTGCCAGTGCAGCAGGTCGTTCCAGGTCTGCCATGCGGCCACGATGAGCGCGATGAACGGCAGCACGGTGACGGTGCCGGTCACGATCCGGTCACGGGTCTCGTTCGCGACGGGCTGCACGTCGTCGCGGATGGTCGTCGTGGTCATCTGCGTCGCAAGGTAACGCGCATCGCCCGCTGAGCAACGTGAGGTGCACGGCCTCGGCAGAACGTCACATCTGCGTCGTGCCGGGTAGGTACCGGACCATGAGACGCTTCTCCGTGCTCCTTCCCGTGGCCGTCGCGGCCGCCGTCGTCGCGTTCCTGCTCCGCCGGATGCGAGGCGGAGACGACGGCGTCGTCGAGGCCTTCGAGACGTCGTCGCGCACGGCGAACGAGAACGCCGGAGCGCCGCCGTCCGACCAGCCGGCGACCGAGACCGTCGAGAACACCTACACGTGCGACGGCTGCCAGACCGAGTACCGCGTCTCCGGCGAGGGCCGCCACACCGTGTACTGGAAGGCCGACTCGTCGGTCTCCGATCCGGTGCTCGACGGCGCGTGCGTCGAGTGCGGCAAGCCGTTGCCGGGGCACCACCCGGTCGAGGACCGCAGCGCGGACGAGGCGGAGACCGCGGCGGAACCGAAGGCCGAGACGGCGCCCAAGGCCGAGGCAGAGACGGAAGCGGAAGCCTCCTAGCCGGGTGTCGATCGAGTTGCTCCCGCTCCTGTTCGCGGGGGCGGGCGCGATCTTCTTCTTCGTGGGCCTGAGTGGCCTCCGCTCGACGAAGCGCTTCGCCGAGCGTGCCGTGCAGGCGACGGGGCTCGTGATCGCCGTCAACTGGGAGCGGGTCGGGCGCCGCCCGCCGCGGCAGCTGCTCGCGTTCCCGGTCCTGCGGTTCACCACGCGGGAAGGTCAGCCGGTCGAGGCGCAGTCGCCTGTCGGCACGCGTCCGCCGAGGGCGAAGGAGGGCGAGCAGGTGACGGTCCTCTACGACCCGGCCGATCCGACGCAGCCGCGCCTGGGTGGAACAGGCACGGAGACGGTTCTCTACACCGTCTTCATGCTGCTCGGAGGAGGGCTCGTCCTCGTCGGCATCGTCGTGTTCGCCGGGCTCCAGGCGCTGCCCGACGAGCTGCTCGACTAGCGGCGGCGCGCGTAGGACCGCGAGCGCCGCTCGGTCCGGCCAACGAGCAGGACGGCGTCCAGGTCTTCGCCTCGGTGGCCCGGGGATCGAACGCCGCCACCGGGTCCTCCGCGCGCTCGGCGGGGGAGACGGCCTCCGGCGGTCCGAAGGGGGCTGCCCGCGACGGCCGCTCGTTCGTGGTGAAGGCCACGAGGACCCCTCCCGTCGGCGTCACCGCGACGTCGACGCCCTGGCGCCCGTCGCCGCCGTACGTCGAGGCGGACCTTCGCGTTGAAGGTGCCGTCGCGGCCGAGCAGGCGCCGGCGCAGCGCGACCGTCCGGTCGCCGCCGTAGGCGATGAGGGGGTCCACCGTGCGCGCGCGTGTCGGAAGACGTGGCGGGTCCGTTCTCCGAGAGCCGCGCGAACCGCGTGAGCGGGAACGGCGCCGGGCCGTTCGGCTCGACGGGCTCGATCGACCGACCGAGATGCGTCATGGCACCGGAACGAACCCGGGCACCGCAAGGTTGCGGTGTCAGCCAGCACCGCAACATCGCGGGCTGAACGGCGTTCTGGCGTCCTGATGATCAGGACTCTGCTTGCCTCACTCACCGTCGCTCTCCTCACGGCCGCCGTCGCGCACGGCCTGACCTCCGAGCGCTACACGCTCACCGTCGGCAACCAGGGCGCCGGCGGCGACCCGGGCGTCCTGTACGTCGGCGGACCCGCGAACTTCCGCGTGGTCGACCGCGACGGCGGCGAGCGCCCGCTCGAGCTGTGCGTCGAGCCGGCGCCGATCGACCAGCCGAGCTGCCGCCGCAGCACGACGAACCGCACGATCAGCGGGCCGGCGTTCACGGCCGCGGGGGAGACGGTCGTGCGCTTCACCGTCGACGGCAGGCCGCCGGTCGAGCGGGCCGTCGTCGTCCGCTCGCCGGAGGCCGCGCAGGCCGAGGGAGGGCCGGTGCGCGTCCTCGGTGCCGCCGCTATCGCCGAGGGGCGCGGAGCCGCCGTCGTCGTGCGCCTGAACCGGGCGCTCCCGACGCGCGGGCAGGCGCGCCCGCCGCTGATGCTCGGCCGCGAGATCGTCCGCAACGAGGTCCTTCCGCGAGGCCAGCGCTTCTTCGGCGGGACCACGCCGAACCGCGTCGGGCGGCGCGGACGCCACTGCTACGCCGCCGAGGCGCAGCAGGTCATGCCACGCAGCGCGCTGAGGCCGGGCACCACGTTCGTCGCCGCGATCCGCCGCGACCGCCGCGTCGTCGCGGCGCGCCCGGTCACGATCCGTCGCGGCAGCGACGGCTTCGATCCCGCCTTCCTGCGCCGGGCCGGCTGCTGACCCCGCCGCCGGCCGGCGCGGCGCCGGCCCCGCGCTGGCACGATCCCCCGTCATGTCCGAGTCAGTCACGCGTCGTGGCCTGCTGGGCGGCGCCGCCGGCGTCGCTGCCGCCGCGTCGCTTCCCGGTGATGCGGAAGCCGCCAAGAAGCGCTCACACCGCAAGTCGTCGAAGGCGCGCCCGCGGCGCGCGGACGTCGTGGTCGTGGGCGCCGGGCTCGCGGGGCTGGCGGCGGCGGAGAAGGTGGCCGCGGCCGGCAGGTCGGTCGTGGTGCTCGAGGCGCGCGACCGCGTCGGCGGCCGGACGCTCAACCGTGACATCGGCGGCGGCGAGGTCGTCGAGATCGGCGGCCAGTGGATCGGCCCCACGCAGGACGTCATCGCCGGCTGGGCCAAGGAGCTCGGGGTCGAGACGTTCAAGACCTACAACGAGGGCAACTACATCTACCACCGCGGCGGGCGGCGGACGCCCTACACGGCGAACACGCCGGTGCTCGGCGCGATCCCGCCGGACCCCGGCGCCGCCGAGGCGGGCGCGGCGCTCGCGCAGATCAACGAGATGGCCAGGGAGGTCCCGGTCGACGCGCCGTGGACCGCGGCCCGCGCGGAGGAGTGGGACAGCCAGACCGCGTACACGTGGATCCGCGAGCACACCGCGAGCGACGGCGGCCGCTTCCTCACCGATCTCGGCGTGAGCCTCGTCTACGCCGCCGAGGCGCGCGACGTCTCGTTCCTGCAGGTGCTGCTCAACGTCGCGGCGGCGGGCAACGAGACGACGCCGGGCACGTTCGAGCGGCTCATCAACACCGCGGGCGGCGCGCAGGAGTCGCGCTTCGTCGGCGTCGCGCAGCGTGTGTCGCTCGAGGCGGCCAAGCGGCTCGGGCGGCGCATCGTTCTGCGCTCGCCGGTGCGGCGGATCGTCCAGAGCGCGAGCCAGGTCCGCGTCGAGAGCGACCGCGCGACCGTGATCGCCCGCCGGTGCATCGTCACGGGCCCGCCGGCGGTCACCGCGCGGATCGACTTCCAGCCGCTGCTCCCGACGCTGCGCGCGCAGCTGCTCCAGCGCATGCCGCAGGGATCGGCGATCAAGTGCCACGCGATCTACGACCGGCCGTTCTGGCGAGAGGAGGGGCTTGCGGGTCAGGCCGTCGGCGACCGTGGGCCGTGCCGCGTGACGTTCGACAACTCGCCGCCCGACGGCTCGCCCGGGGTGCTCCTCGGGTTCGTCGAGGGGACGTTCGCCCGCTCGTTCAGTGCGCTGTCCGAGGCACAGCGGCGCGACGCGGTGCTGCAGAACTTCGTCGACTTCTACGGCGAGCAGGCACGCCGCCCGCGCGCGTACTTCGAGACGAACTGGGGCGAGGAGGAGTGGACCCGCGGGTGCTTCGTCGGCTTCTGCCCGCCCGGCGTCCTGCTCGACTACGGGCGCGAGATGCGCGCGCCGTTCGGCCGCGTCCACTGGGCCGGAGCCGACATCGCGACGATCTGGAACGCGTACATGGACGGAGCCGTCCGCTCGGGCCGCCGGGCGGCGGCCGAGGCGCTCGCCGGCTAGCGCTCGAACCCGTTCTCGGGCACGTCGGACCGGTGCATCCAGTGCTCCTCGCCGGTCTGGACGTGGCCGGCGCGCACCCACTTCGCGGCGTGCCGCGGCCAGTCGTCGTACGCGATCTCCGAGGCCAGCCGCACGACGGCCCCCTCGGCCTCGGACGACCACGGCGGCGGCTGCGTGACGAGCTCGAGGAAGCGCGCCTCGTCCCAGAGGCCGCGGTAGAGCACCGGGACGGCCGGCAGCCCGAGGCGCGAGGCCCACGCCTCGGTCGCGTCCCAGTCGAGCGCGACGTTGCGCTCGTCCCACACGTTGATGAGGAAGAGCGCGCTCGGCAGGGCGTCGTAGGCGATCGAGTGGCGGCCCTGAAGGTTCTCGCACGCGATGCGGAACGGCGGCGGCGGGAGCTCCCAGCGGAACGCGTGCCAGAGCGCGGTCGCACGCGTACGCGTGGGGTGGTAGCCCGAGTCGAGCGACCGCGCGTGGTGGAAGTCGCGCGAAGCGGTGAAGGACTCTCCGTCGAGCTTGGCCGTCACGACCACCTCGCGCCCGATGAACGCGTCCATGCTCTCGACGTACGCGTCGTCGGCCGTTGCGCCCGGCGACCGCGGGTGATGGAACGTGCGCGGGTAGCGGATTCGAACCGGTGGGTCGTCCTGCATCGTGTTTCCACAGTAGGCACGTACCGTCTGTGCGATGTCCGGCTGGCGAGGTCCTGTCGATCTGCCGCCGGCGCCCGCCCCCGGCGCGGCGGCCCCACGGCTCTCCGCGTGGGCCGATCGCCTGCTGGTGCTGGCGGCGATGGCGGCGTGCCCGCAGGATCCGCTCCACCACGGCGAGGGCGACGTCCTCGTCCACACGCAGATGGTCTGCGACGAGCTGGTGGCGGGAGCCGAGTGGCGCTCGCTTCCCGTTGAGGGGCGTGAGGAGCTGTGGCTGGCGGCGGTGCTGCACGACTGCGGCAAGCCCCAGACGACGCGTGAGGAGGACGGGCGGCTGCGCGCGCCGGGCCACGCGCGCGCGGGAGCGATCCTCGCCCGGCGGCTGCTGTGGCAGGCCGGCGTTCCGTGGGCCGCGCGCGAGCGCGTCTGCGGCCTCGTTCGCTGGCACATGACGCCGTACCACCTGCTCGACCGGCCCGACAGCGCGCGGCAGGCGATCCTCATGAGCCTCTCCGTCAACCCGGCGCGGCTGCGGCTGCTTGTCGAGTGCGACGCGCGCGGCCGCCTCGCGCCGGACGTCGAGGCGCTCGCGGAGACGGTCGCGCTGGCGTGGGAGGTGTGCGCGGAGCTCGGCTGCGGCGACGGGCCGTTCCCGTTCGCGAACGACCACGCGCGTTTCACCTACTTCGTCGGCCGCGCCGACCGCGACCCGACGTGGGCGGCGCACGACGACACGAGCGGTCGCCTCACGCTGCTGAGCGGCCTGCCCGGCGCGGGGAAGGACCACTGGGTCACCACGCACGCGGGCGACGCGGTCGTGGTCTCGCTCGACGACCTGCGCCGCGAGCGCGGGGCGAAGCGCACCGACCAGACCGCGCAGGGACAGATCGTCCAGGAGGCGCGGGAGCGCTTGCGGGTCGAGCTGCGCGCCTGGCGCGACGTCGTGTGGAACACCACAGGCCTCAGCCGCCAGCTGCGCGCGCCGCTCGTGTCGCTCGGGCACGACTACGGGGTCCGCGTGCGCATCGTCTGCGTCGAGGCCGAACCCGCGACGCTCGCCGAGCAGAACGCGCGCCGGTCCGATCCCGTCCCCGAGGGAGCGATCGAGCGGCTGCTCGGCCGGTGGGAGTTCCCCGGCCTCGACGAATGCCACGAGCGCGTCGTGGCCGAGCGGCTCAGGTTCCCGGCGAGGTGACCGCGGCCGCGCCCCAGTCGATCTTGACCTTGTCCGGCTTGCCGTTGCGCACGACGCCCGGGACCTCGGTGCCGGGCTCGGCGAGGTGCAGCGCGTAGAACGGGATCAGGGCCCGCTTGAGGGTCGTCTCGTACGGCGGCGTGCCGTCGACCGGCGCGACGCGGACGCCGAGGTCGACGTTCGCCGTCGCGATGCCGAGGACCATCGAGCGCTCGGCGGCGAGGATCGTCACGACCGCCTCCGTGCCCTTGCGGTGCTCCTTCTCGCGCTCGAACGTGTAGTCCACGATGCCGTCGGGCGGCGGGTCGCCGAGCGCCTTCCAGCCCCAGCCCTCGTCGGCCGGCGCGCCCATCGCCGGCGTGTCGATGATGACCCGCTCGCCGTCGTGGCGGACCGGCACCTCCATCCCGAGCCGCACGTCCGGCAGGAGCTCGCCGAGCGGCTGGCGGCAGCCCGCGCGGACGGTCTGGCCCGCGTCGCCCGTGAAGACCAGCGCGTACTCCTGCTCGTCCGGGCTGTCAGCGCCGCCGGGCGTCACGCGGATCCCGACGATCCGCGCCTGCGCACGCCCGCCCTCGCGCAGCAGCTTCTCGCCCTTGACGGCGTTGCGGTGGAGCCTCTTCCCGACGCCGCCGACGCCGCTGAGAGGGTCGAGCAGGTGGTCGAGGAAACCCATGCGCCCACCCTCTCACCGCGGGCCACCCGGCGTCCAGTGCGGCGAGCCGCTCTACTTCAGTGCCGATGACCCCGTCGTTGAACCACCTGCCGAAGGCCGTGGGGGAGTTCGTGCGGCAGCTGCAGCGGACCGGCTTCGTGGAGGTCGCGCGGGACGAGGGCCCGATGGACTCCGGATCGATCGAGTTCCGGCGCGAGCCGACGACGATCACGCTCATCAAGGACCGGGGGCAGTGGTTCGCCGCCCTGACCGCCGATGGCTGGGGCAAGCACGACTCCCTGAACCTCGGGCTGTTCGAACGGTTCCGCCTATGGCCCTCCCACGATCGGTGGGAGCCGACGATCGATCTCGTCGGGGTGGCGCTCGCCGTCGGTGCGGTCCTCACCGCCGACGTCTACCACTCGGCGGACCTGCGGGTCGCGACATCGTCGGGCGTCCCCGCGACTGACGGCTCACCCGTCGACGTGGTCCGACGCCGCGTGCTCGCGGCGGTGGAGGTCGAGGCCCCGCGCGCTCCGGCGCCGCCCGGCGAGCCCGACAACGAGTCGGTCCGCGCGACGATCAGCGAGGCCGCGAGCGCGGAGGACGCGACGTTCCTGGCGGCCGCCGCGCACGACCGCTGGAGCCGCGGGGCGCTCGCGTTCGCCGAGGACCGACTGTGCTGCCTGATCCTCGGCGGCGCGTCGTGGGTCGGCGAGCGCCACTGGGAGCCGCGCGGCCGGCTGCGCCGCTTCGAGGACCCGATACGGGCCGTCCTGCGCAAGGCGCTCGCCGGCTGACGCTACGGCCGGTGCGCGCTGCCGATGATCGCCTCGTGGACGAACGAGGGGATCTTGGGGACGATCACCCGCTCGACGTCGTCGACCTCGAAGCCGGCGCCGCGGATCGTCGCGAGCGTGTCGCGGTTGGGGTGGCAGCCCCGGCCGACCACGTTCCACAGGGGACGGATGAGGTCCTGGACCCGCGCGGTCCGCGCGTGCTCGGAGCGGACGTGCTCGACGAACAGGAGCCGCCCGCCGGGGCGCAGAACGCGCCTGATCTCGCGCACGCCGGCCGCCGGGTCCGGCACCGTGCACAGCACGAGCGTCACGACCGCCGCGTCGAAGGTGCCGTCCTCGAACGGCAGCGACTGCGCTCCAGCGCCGACGACCTCGGCGGCGCGGCCCGATGCATCGAGCTTCTCCTCGAGCTTCGCGCGCATGTGCTTGTCGGGCTCGGTGAGCACCAGGCGCGAGACCGCCGGCGGGTAGTGCTCGACGTTCGCGCCGGTGCCCGCGCCGATCTCGACGACCGCGCCCTCCAGGTCAGCGAGGAGCTCGCGGCGCCGAGGCCCGCCGAACTCCTCCTCGACCGCAGCGTTCATCTTGTCGTAGGTGGCGGCGAAGAAGCGGCCGGGAACCATCAGCGTCGGCATCGGCCGACCGTACCGGCGCGACACCGATCGCGGAACCCCGAACGTCCGTGCGCGCCCCCGAACGGATCGCGCCGGATGCACGACCCGGGGAGGCCCGCCGACTCGACCGGCGACCGGGTGATGATGGACGCTTGCTCAGGGCGATGATCGACACGAACGTGTTCGACCGGCTCGTCGACGATCCGGACGCCCTCGACTCGGTCGTCGAGGCCGTGCGCGAACGCCGGCTCGCGCTGCTCACGACGCCGGTTCAGGAGGCGCAGATCGCGGCCGTGCCGGACCCGGTCCGGCGCAAGCGCCTGCGTCGCGTGCCGCGCGAGGTCGTCCCGCCGGCGCCGGCGGTGGGGGCGGAGTTCGCCGCGGTGCAGCAGGGGCGCACGAAGCACACCGCCGACGCGGTCATCGCCGAGACCGCGTGGACGCGCTGCGACGTCCTCGTCACCGAGGACGCCCGGCTGGCCGAGCGCGCGGGCGAGCGCGGGCTCGACGTGTGGAGCGTCGCGCGGCTGGTCGAGTGGGCGCGCGCGCCCGCGGCTGCGGACTAGCCTGGGGAGGGTGCCGCTGAAGGTCGATCAGCTCATCGAGCGCGACGGCCCCGCGTGCGTGTGGTGCGGGCGTGAGCCGTGGCGCCGCGACCTCACGCTCGAGCACGTCGTGCCGCGTTCGCGCGGCGGCCACGCGACGCCGGAGAACGCCGTCGTCGCGTGCCGTTCGTGCAACCGCCGGCGCGGCTCGAAGCCGGTCGACGCCTACGTCCGCGACCTCCTGAGGGAGGGCGCGAACGTCAACGTGACCGTCCTGCGCGAGACGCTCAGCCGTCTCGCGCGCTCCGAGCGCCGCGCGCACCGCGACGCTGCCGCACGGCAGCTGCGCCGCCTCGAGTCGGTCTAGGCGAGATCGCGTCGCTGAGTGCCGCGCTCGGCCCGAGCGGTTGCCAGACTCAGCGGCGTGCGACGCCTCCTCGCTGCCGCCATCGCCTTCGCGCTCCTCGGCTGCACACCGGCGAGCGCGGCGTCACGGTGCCCCGAGTACCCGCTTCCAGGCGACCCGCGGATGGTCGACGAGCCGCTGCCCGCCGGATACCCGGCCGCGATCGAGCTCCTGCGCCAGCCGCAGCGCCCCGAGGACCGGCTCGAGCGTCCTTTCCCCGACGCGATGAAGCTCGCGCCGGCGACCTCTCGCCTGCTCGTCAACGGCGCCGGTGTACGCGTCTGGGTCTACGGCGCGATGGTCGGCAAGGACCGGCTGAGCCTGCGCTGCCGGCGTCGGCTCTCACCGGCCGCGCGCAGGCGCGAGCGCGAGGCTCACGAGCGCCGGATGCGCCAGCCGCTGCGGCTCGCGTTCACGTACGTCGCCGACGACCTGCGCAGCGGCACGGGCTTCTTCGGGACCCTCGCCGACATCCGTGCGAACCGGGCGATCGGGACCTTGGACGGCCTGGAGCAGCCGTACGGCACCGCGTTCGGCCTCGTCCCCGACGGCGTCGCGACGGTCGAGGCGACGTTCCCGCGCCAGTGCTCCGACGACCCGCCGTTCGAGCAGACCATGACCGTCAACGGCAACGGCTGGGTCGCCACGTTCACCAGCCGGGTCGCACTGCCCTCCCGGACGACCTGGCGAGCCGCGGACGGCGCGGTGGTCGCGACGTTCCAGCGCCGGCACCGGTCGTACCGCTGCATCGACTGACCGACCGGCGCGTGCTCATCCGCCGCGGCGTCCGACGGCGAGCGTGCGGGAGGTCGCGCTGGACGCGTTGCCGTCGAGCGGCGTCACGGTCACGGCGTAGCGCCCGCGGCGCGGGACGGCGAAGGAGATCGATCCCCGGCCGGCACGGAGGGCGAGACGACCACGGCGCACGGTCTTGCCCGACCGTCGCAGCGTCACGCGGAAGCGCTTCGTCGCGGACGACCTCACGCTGGCCGTGAGCCGATACCCGGACCGGGCCTTCCTGGCCCGGAGGGTGACCTGCGGCTTCGGCTTGCGCCTGGCGACAGGCGTCGGCGCCGGCGGAAGGATCGGCGCCGCGGCGACCGGGACGAGCGTCGGCGCGATCGGGGCGGGCGCCGGCTGCGGCTCGGCGGTCCGGAACGCCGCCATGTCGATCGACATCGCCATGCGGCGGTACCCCTCGGCGTTCGGGTGGATGCCGTCGCCGGAGTCGAGCGCGGGATCGATCCTCCTGGGCTGGGCCGGGTCACGGATGACCGCGTCGAAGTCCACCGTGCCGTCGCAGCCTCCGCCGCAGTTCCCGCCCGCGCGGACCCAGGCGTTGACCTGCTCGCGGTAGGCGTTCTGCTGGTCGTTGTAGGCGGCCCGGGGCGTGACCGTCGAGATCAGGACGCGGACGCCGCGGGCGCGCGCGTCGCGCACGATCCGCTCGTACGCCGCGACGAGCAGATCCCTGGTGCAACCCGCCTGCCCGAGGTCGTTCGTGCCCGCGTAGACGACGAGATGCGAGACACCCGCGAGGGCGAACACGTCGCGGTCGAGGCGCTCCTCTGCCGCCGGGCCGCTCGTGGTGCGGCACGCGGCGGCCGCCGCGGTGCCCGAGACACCCGCGTTGGCGACGGTGCGCCGCTGCGTCGCGGGCTCGTCGAGGAAGCGCCGGCCGAGCACGTCCGGCCACGCGTCGTAGCCGTTCCGCGTGGACCCGACGCCATCGACGACCGATCCGCCGATGGTGACGACGGTGCCGGCCACCGCGGTCCCGCGGACGTCGACCGCGGCGACGATCGGGATCGTCGTCGTGGTGGAGCTGAAGGGCGCTGCGGACTCATCGGCGGTGACGTCGCCCGATCCGATGAAGTTCGTGACCGTGCCGAACGGGTGGGCGGGGGGCTCGGGGCTCGTGGTGTGGACGCTCACGGCCAGGTCCTGACCCACGGCGACCTGGAACGGCACCGGGTCGCTCGTGACCGCGCCGCCAGAGGGGATCGTCGTCGCGCGGCTCCCGCCGAACGTCAGCGGGCGGACGCTGCCGGCGACCAGCGACGCGCCGGACGACCGAATCGCGACCGTCGCCGCGTTCACCGTCAAAGGAGGCGTGCCCTCCGGGGCCGCCGCCCTGCCGAACGTGTTCTGAAGGCGCACCCGGACCTCGGATCCACCGCCCGTCACGCGCGTCATCACGCGCACCGTCTTGTTCGACAGCGCGGGGGCGGCCGACGTCGGCGCCTGCGACTTCGCCCACCCCGTGTGCCAGCTGTCGACGTTCCCCTGGGCGGGCGA